>JASJGP010000029.1:0-14260 GCA_033791485.1 Desulfobacterales bacterium
GATTAACATTGATGGGAAAAAGATTCCTGCAGTTGCAGGACAAGTCGTTGTGATGCCGGCAAACGTGTCTCACTCTGTTTCGGCTGTAACCCAGTTTAAAAAATGCTCCTGACCGTTGTAAAACAGCCTGCGGGCATTCAACAATGATGGCGTCGTAGAAAGCTCCATCTACTGCGTTGCAGCGGTGTTTCAGACACTCGGCATACTACATGTATTGCCTCATTCCTGAAAAACCGCTGCGCCTTTTTATCCCGCTGATTTTTAGCGGGGGTATATGGAACTTTCTACCTAGCACCCCAAGGGCATTTCCTGCGGGCACCATCGGTGATACTTTTTACGAAACTGTCTAAATCGGACTTTTTACTAGTTCATCCTTTTGTTTCAATTCACGAAGTTTGGGTTATGTCTGCTTTTGACGATTGCCTGGCACAGGCTTGACACAGGTTTCGGTTGCCCCGGGAATATGTTGGATCAACTGTCCGGTAAGATATGTGCAAAGAATGCTCAGGCCTTCAAGGTCAAGATACTTATTTGCATTATCTTGAAATAAAAAAACCGCACTTGCTGGCATCATATCGTCTTTATCATTAAAATTCAGGATTATGGGAATCCTGCTTAATGCCCTGAACTTGGCACTCAGATCATAAGATGTATCTTTCATGAGTATGCCGCCCAGTGAAAGGCATCGGTTTATTAACTTTTCCAGGTTTCCTGAAAAAGTGGTCTCGATAATTTTGCCCGTGTTGGCTGTGAAGATTGAAAATAAAGGGCCTGACTTGGAAAACTCCCTTAATGTTACCAGGCTGTTCGAGCTTTCGTATATTGGGTCAGGACACATGAGCAGGTATTGACACAGAACATCTTTGACTGCATCGGTTAAAGGTTGACCTTTAACATCATCAATTCCATTTTTCGAAAATAAAATCTGTCGATTAAAAAAATCAAAGATCCACTGTTTTGCCTGATACCAAGGATTTCTGCATTTTTGAAAAAGTCAATTTTTTTCACCCTGGAAAAATCATGATTTAATTTCTGATCAAATATTTTTGAATAATCCATTATGCTTCATTGTTTTTTAACAGCTTAAGTCTTTTTTGCAGGATATCGCATTCATCCTCGTATTCGAGCAGCTCCATCATTACCGGGGGTTTGGTCGAATGGGCCGGAAGTCTTTCCTTTGTTTCCCTAATCAATGTTTCCAGCTCTTTCATTCTTTTTTTTATACTATTTATGGTATCTGCCATATCAGTAATTTACTCCTGCTGCCTTGACGAACTCGGCGCTGTAAGAGTGACAGGGTGTCACACCATATACCATTTGGCAGGAAGGACACTTTGCTTCCATCTTCTCCATTTTAAAGACAGTATCGCAATGGCTGCAATTGATCTCCCACACAGCTCCTATCGGATTGTTATTAAAGCCCATCATTCTAATTTTATCTACGATTTGTTTGCCTGATTCAGAAGCACCTGAACAACCGTCATGCATGATTTATATCTCCTATAATTTTATATGCGTTAGTTTTGAATGATTATACTAAATGTATAGATTAAAAAAATTGATCTATATCAATAAATTTCAAATAATTTTTCATATTTTTCCCGGAAAAATGAGAAAATGATACGTGGTGTGTTTTCGATAATATTGCCACCCATAGTGACAATGGCAACAAGCTTTTGTTTTGCATTTGGAATAAACTCTAACACAGCAATAAATAGATATTTATCAAACCTCATTGAAAAATTAGTTTAAATTGTTATCTTAATAAATGCTTATTTTTAATTTACTTGGAAAACAAAACAGTATGATTAAAGGAACAGCATGAAAGTTAAACAGTTCAGATACTCTAAGGACAATTTGGGATACCTTGTATATGGGTTAAAAACAGCCATTGCCATAGACCCGGGTGCGGTAAAAGGGATGATTTCTTTTGCGGAAGAAAAAAGAGTCAAGATAAAATATGTCACCAATACCCATTCCCACCATGACCACACATCGGGAAATAACCGGATGCTTGAAAAAACCAAAGCACAATTCCTTGACTGCAAAGCCATCCAAAATAAAAAATCCTTGAAACTTGATAATGAAGATCTGCTGGTTTTTCATACCCCCGGGCACACAATGGACAGCCTGACTTTTAAGGCGAACGATATTTTAATCACAGGTGACACTCTTTTTAACGGAACCGTTGGAAATTGTTTTTCGGGAGATCTTCTTTCGTTTTTCAATTCTATCAAATTTTTATGCGGTTTCCCAAAAGAAACCATCATTTACGGTGGACATGATTATGTCAAGGATTCCATGGTCTATGCAAAACTCATCGATAAACAGAATCCTGAAACGGATCGTTACCTTAAAAAATACAATCCAGACCATATTATTTCAACATTGGAAGATGAACGAAAGGCCAATCCCTATATCAGATTCAATGATCCGGCCATGGTTAAAATTCTCAATGAAAAAAAACTGCCAAGAAACACAGAATATGAACGGTTCAAATCCATCTATGAACTATATTAGTCCATATTTTACTAAGTGAATCTTGCATATAAAAGCCTCCAACTCGTTCAAAATTCAGGTGCTATTTCACTTAAAATTCATTCAAAGACCTTGACTATTTAAGTTTCGTTTATATCATTATGAATAATAAAATAGATATCCTTTAACTGGTTTTTCTATGGGGTTTGGCATAAAAACCCTTTTTTATTTGGCTGATTTGGAGATACAGCTTTAATGCTTAAAAAGAATATTAAAAATGATCCTTCATTCAATAACATCGGTTTTGCCCTTGGGCGGCACCTGACCATTGAGTTTTATGAATGTGATGCTGATATACTTTTAAATAAAGATGACGTTGAAGAAGCACTTTTAAAGGCGGCCAAAGACAGCGGTGCCACCATTATCAGTTCTTCATTCCATGATTTTAAGCCCCAGGGTATCAGTGGCGTTGTGATTATTGCAGAATCCCATTTTACCGTTCATGCCTGGCCTGAGCACGATTATGCCGCTGTGGATATTTTTACCTGTGGCGACGGTCTCGACCTTGATATCGCCTTAAGCTCCCTGGAAAAGTCCCTGGGCTCTCAAAATGTGGTGGTTTCTTCTGATCAAAACAGGGGGATTATCACAAAACCATCAGAAGCCGGAAATGTGGATGAGATAATTAAAACTCCGAGGCTGCATCCCATTTCATGGAAAAGTGAGTATGAGCAAAAAGATCCCTGGGGCGTGCTGACCTCCGTTGACATCTATGAATGTGATCCTAAAATGATCCGTAACGCCGATTCAATCAGGCAGTTTGTAAAAGAACTGTGCAAAATGATAGATATGAAACGATTTGGAGACTGCAGGGTCGTTCATTTTGGAGAGGATAAGGCAGTGGAAGGGTTTTCCATGACGCAGTTGATTGAGACCTCCCTTATTTCAGGACATTTTGCAAACGCGACCAATGCTGCCTATCTTGATATTTTCAGCTGTAAATATTATGACCCCCGTGATGTGGCACAGTTTGCCCTGTCATTTTTCAAAGGTTCAAACTATAAGATGCAGCTTACATACCGGCGGTAATTAAAATCAATCATCTCCATACCGTAAAATTCCCTTATGATAACTGTGGAATAAGGTTGAAGTGACCAACTTAAACAGCATAGCAAATGGATGGTTTTCAGAAATCTGTGACATGTGGCCCGGTATGGCTCTGTCCATTGAAATTGAGCGCGTATTGTTCAGCAAAAAGACCCGCTTCCAGCAGATCGATCTTTTTGAGACAAAGAGCCACGGTAAAATGCTCGTTTTAGACGGCATTATCCAGCTCACCGAAGCAGATGAATTTGCTTATCATGAAATGATGGCTCACGTTCCCCTTTTTGCCCATCCGGATCCGAAAAGTGTCCTGGTTATCGGAGGAGGAGACGGCGGCGTGCTGAGGGAAGTCAGCAGACACCAGTGTATTGAATCCATTGATTTTTGTGAAATTGATGAAGAGATTATCAAGGTGTCAAAAAAATTCCTTCCTCAGATTGCCTGTGGATTCGACGACCCACGGATAAGCATCCATATTGAAGACGGAAGCCGGTTCATAAACAAACAGAAAAACAGATATGATGTCATCATTGTTGACTCCTCCGACCCCATTGGCCCGGGGGAAAAACTCTTTGAAAAACCGTTTTATCAGGGGCTGAAAAACGCTTTAAGGGAAAACGGAATCATTGCCACCCAGGGTGAATCCTTTTTTATCCACAAAGAATATGTCAAAAATCTTGTAAGGATCACAAAACAGCTTTTCCCGGTTCAAGCATACTCGTTCATGCTTGTACCCACATATCCCGGCGGTCATCTTGGAATCTGTCTGGCCTCCTTAGGACCCGAGATAAATAAACCGGCACGTTCTATCCCCGGGAATTTTCAGGAAAGCCTTAAATATTATTCTCCAAAAATACACCAAGCCTCATTTGTTCTGCCTTATTTTGCCCAAAAAATGATAGATGAGATATAATCAATGAAAATCGACATTCGGATCATCACATCTGCCAGGGAGGATGAGCTTACAAGCCTTTATAAAGATGCGGGGTGGTGGGAAAAAGAATATGATGATAATCCTGATTTCTTAAAGGCCCTGGTTCCAAATTCAGCCTGTTTTGTGGGTGCATTTCATAAAAACAGCATGATCGGCATGGGGCGCGCTCTGTCTGATCTTTCAAGCGATGCCTATATCCAGGATGTAGCAGTTTTAAAACCTTTTCGAGGCAAAGGGGTCGGATCAAAAATCATTAAAAAACTGGTCGCTTTTCTAAAGCAGCATCATGTGGACTGGATTGGCCTGATAGCAAAACCCAATACTTCTTCGTTTTATGTAAAACTGGGGTTTGAAACACTTAAGGACCATGTTCCCTTAAAGTTTAAAGGCTAATACTCCATGGATCATGAAACCATACCCATTTTTCCTGATTTCAAAATGTTCAGCTCAAAGGATAGAAATCTGATACATGGGTTTTTGGATCAATATGACCAAGTTTCCTGCGAATACAGCTTTTTTAATCTTTTCTGCTGGCAAAAAGAGTATGGCCTTTGTTTCTGTCTTTACAAGGACAGGCTTTTGATCCTTGATAAAAAAGACAATTATTTTCTCATGCCCCTAGGTAAAACGCTTGCTCCCAAAAAGCTGGCCGAATTGTCACAAAATATGAAACACCTTGGAAAAGCCTGTAATATTGCCCTGGTCCCCCACGAATACTTAGAATCAAACCCCAAAATAAAAAAGTATTATTCGGCAGCACCTCAGAAAGATTCTGATGAATATATCTATTCGGTAAAAAAACTTGTGGATCTAAAGGGGAAAAAGCTTCAAAAAAAGAAAAACCTGATTTCACAGTTTAAAAGAAAATACCCGGACTTTTGTGTGAAAAAAATCCAAGGGCAGCTGATTAAAAAATCACTGACACTGGCCCGTAACATTTTAGACACAAGCAAAGGACTTATAAAAACCTTGCTGGAGGAGCACTCAGCCCTTGAACAGGCTTTGAGTATTATTAACGGATCCTTAATGGATGGTCTTGCCATAACGGTTGAAGGAAAGGTGGTTGCTTTTTCCATCTTCAGCCGTCTGACGCCTTCAACATATGACATTCATTTTGAAAAATCAGATTTAAGCTTTAAAGGTGCAGCTCAGGTAATCAACCATGAAACCGCAAAATATTTAAAGGATAAATGTGAATATGTAAACCGGGAGCAGGATCTGGGCATCAAAGGACTCAGACAGACAAAACTGTCCTGGGATCCTCACATCGTGTTTAAGCCCTTTTTGCTTGCTTTTAGAGAGTAGTATAGTTTCGTGCACTTTCTGGTTTCTTGTAGTGTCCAAAAACTAAAGCTGTGGATAGTGTAATATCTTTTTTATATTTCAAGCTATTATAAAAATATTCAACATAGCGATAATGTTTTTTGAAGCCATTTTTTAAAAATAACATCCTGAATCAAATATCTTCCGTTTTTTACAATAATCTCTTTTTTCATGAGACTTGACAAAGCTTTTGTCACCAAAGATCCGGTTTTTAAATTAACCGACTTCAAAGAGTCAGCGTTAAAAAGGTTGGACCCGTTATTCAACAGGATAAGCTTTAAGGTTTTCTTTTGATTTATGCTTAAAGTTTCCCATAATACGGTGTGTTCAAGGCTTCTTTTTTCAATTATTGCATCTTCTACTTCACTTAATATTTCAGGGGAAAATCCTTTTTTTACGGGCCTTTCCCAAAGGTGAAACAGGAAGTTTTGAATATACATCGGATGGTTTTCAAATCTTTGTGCAATTTCTTCTATCAATTCATCAGGAAGATTAACTTTCTTCCGATTGAATAGATTCTGAATCCAAGGAATGTAATGCTTTGTTTCTATTTTGTCTAAATGAAAACTCTCCGCCAGTTTATAAAATGCACGGTTATTTGAGTTAAACATTTCGGTTATCAGATGTTGCTGACTACCTGAAAAAATATAGCAGATATTTGAGTGTTGTTGAATAAACGAGCGTAATCTTTTTTCAAACCCGTCTTCCGTATAATTTGCAACTTCCTGGAATTCATCAAAAGCAATAACCAGTTTGTGTTTTTGTGAATATTTTGAAAGAATATTCATCAGTTCTTCCAGAATTACTTTTTCATCAACCGCTTCAAAAGACGGTGAAACTAAAGTGCTTCCTGTTGCTGAATCTATACTTAAATTGAGCTTTATATTTTTTATAGCTTTACTTACTGACTTAAGGAGTTTTTCAAAATTTGATTCCAGTTGATTTAAACCTTGAAAGGTTCTTGTTATAAAATCCTTTTCAGATATTGTTCCATACAGCTCGACGTGCATTGTGCCAATATTGAGATTTTTATTTTTAATTTCACGAAATATTTGACGAATTAATGAGCTTTTCCCACATCTTCTATGGGAATACAAAAGTACATTCTGAGATCCTTTTATATATTTAAGCAGTTCAGACAGCTCCTTCTTACGGTTGCAAAAGGACTCTCCTGTAACATAGTTGCTGTAGGCAAATGGATTTTGCATAATTTACCTCCATAATTTACCTCATGGATTGCTTTATTTGGTGTAATTTTTATTACACTATGTTAGTTACACCCTATTAGATAATATATAATACATTCTATGTGTATTGTCAAGCATTGCAACTTTAGGTTTCAAGCTGTCTTTGTCTGATCTTCATTCCCTCTCCCAGAACTGGTCTATATGTATAGTTCTAATATATCAGAGAAAGGGTAAATATGGCCATATTGCCAAGGATATGAATGGTTATAGGAACTATCAGGCTGCCTTCTTTTTCATAGGCAATGGCAAAGATTATTCCGCCGACAATCTGGGGCAGCGGAATTATGGAAGAGATAGAATGGGCAAATACAAATATAACGCTGCTCAGGATCAGGGCTGCCAACACACCCCATCTTCTGAAAAACCCGTAAATTATCCCTCGGAAAAGAATCTCCTCTGCAACAGGCCCTATTATTCCTGCAACCAGAAAAAAAAGAACGATTTCCATGCTTTTTGCCGGCAGCCTGGTGTGTATAAGTAATAGAGGGTTAATATCAACAAGGAACAGGGCAATAAAAACAAAAAAGGTGATTATTCCAAAACCAGCCGACCAGAAAAGTCCCCTTAATAGCCCTTTAACCATTTTGGATGGAGCCAGCCCTATGGAAGGCAGACCCTGGCCCCAGACAAGGACAATTATTATAATCAGTGCTGTTTCAATTAAACGTACTACACCTGTTACAACCAGGGGTGATATTTTTATCCCTGAAATCAAAAGACTCGCAGCTGTTTCAATCAAAGCAAGTGTTGCAAGAGATAATAAAAATATTTTTACCTCAATTTTGTTTGCTTCCATCCAAGGGTCCTCAAAGCTTTATATGCATACCACTGGCAATACCAGTGATCTGATGTTTGAATCTTTTTTAAAATCTTTTTAACAGCACTCCTATCTCCCCTCCTGCCCAGGGCATAAAGGGTCATGCAAACCACATTCGGATGGGGATTATCAAGAAAGGTTAACAGATCATTATAGGTTTCAGATTTTCGGCTTACGCTTAAAGCTTTTACCAGCAAGTAAAGCTCATGCACATGAGCACTTTTCAGCATATTTTGATATACTCTATAATTACCTATTTCCATTTTTCTTTGAATTATGATTTTCAGGGCTTCAACCCTCTCCTGCCGGTCTTCCGATTCAAGCGCTTCAGTTACATTCTTTACATTCACCTCTTTTTCTCCCATTTGACAAAAAGGAATCAAAAGACCGATACCGGTGATAAAGCAAAGGATTGAAGCATATGCTGAAGCGTTCTTTAGACCTGGAATAAAAGAGAATACAAAACGAAACAGTGAAAAAACTAAAATATAAAGGAAGATGGGAAAACCTGCCACAAGGGAGAAAAGCGTGAACTTGCGGAAAAAGCTGTGTCTGTCACTTTTTACAGAAAACTGCTCCAATACTTTACCATTGTCGGAAGGGAAATTTTCAAGCGAAGTTTTAAGAATTATTTTCCCTCTATTTTCCAAGACCAGGAAATCAGCCTCTTTTATTATCTTAAGATCAACTTTTTTATCTATTCCCACGTCAAGGTAGTCACGACTTATCAATGCATTTCTTAAAAGCCTTTCAGCAGGTTCCTGCTCGATCTGACCAAGGCTGCATGTCTTAAGAGTCTTTTGGTGCAGACTTTTAAAAACCTCTGCTGGATACAGGGTGTATTTGTAGTAAAAGTCATTGATCTTTCTTCCAAAAGAATTGGACAAAAGCAGGTTGTCTCTGATGTCAAGAAACATGCTGCCTTGCATCTGAAATGTCCATAATATTGTAAGGAGGACCACGGGAACAAAATGCAAAATTTCCTTTAGCCAGACCCTTTGCTCAGGTTGGTCGGTTATCCACTTAAATGTTGCAAAAAAAATAACCGCCGGAATGACAAGAAAATAGGAAGTAACAACAGGGGAAAATCCATGAAGGTTCGCTTGAACAATACAACCTGCAAGAGGAAGCAAAAATAGTATTAAAAAATATTTATTGCTATACAAAAGTCGCGTCCAGATCCACATCGCAGCGATGCTGTAAAGGGAAAGGCAGGCTCCGACACTAAGGGTGAAAAAAATGCCTCCGAAAAAGGCAGGGCCGAAATTGGGCAGAATATTTAAAATGTGCTGGTTGGGGATGGCAAGATAACCTGCATCTTTTATTGCTGTTATATTATTATGCAGGGCGGCGTTAGACAGATATACCTGTATTGTGGCTATTACCTGGGCAGCAAGCATACCAAGGAAAAGTGCCTTGGCCGTGCAGGAGAATATATTTATGATTACGCGTTTCACTTAAACCCCTGATCCCTTTGATCTTTATGATTATACCTGCTCTTTTGGAGATGATCCTGATTGTAAAACAACGTTAAATATTCAAACAATCTTAACGTACAGAGCTAATTAAAATCAAGCTGCATTTTCAAATTACCTGCGTATCTTTCCTTATAGACCTTTACCATAAATAAGTCTTTTTGTATTTTTTCTGATGTGTTAAGGTTGGTGAATTCGTAAAAAACTCTGAGATTTATTCAATTGAGGAAAAATATAGATGACAGCAGGCAAATCATCATCTTTCGCACAAACAAGGGATTCGGAAAAACTAATAGAGGTGGCACTTGGTCGGGAAAAGGCCGATCTTGCAGTTGTCAATGCCAGACTTGTTAATGTTTACACCGGAGAGATTTTAGATAACTGCTCGGTAAGCATAAAGGATAAATGGATCGCCGCTGTTGGTAACGATCTGGAATATTCTATCGGAGCAAAGACAGAGGTTATAGATGCCGGGGGGGAAACAGTCATACCCGGCTTTATCGACGGACACACTCACCTTGCCTGGCTATACACTGCATACGAGTTTTTAAAATTTGCTATGAAAGGTGGCACAACAACAATAATCACCGAGACAATGGAGCCCTTCCCTATATCAGGATATGATGGTGTAGTCGATTTTCTTGAATCTTTAAAAGACCAACCCATTAAGATTTTTTCCACCGCACCTTTTATGGCCTCCATCAGTGATTCAGCCCGCGGTATTTCAATAGAGACTCTCAAAAAGTTTTTGTCCCGTAAGGACATTATCGGGCTGGGAGAATCATACTGGCAATCGGTTCTTCAACATCCCGATCTGTCGCTTCCCATCCTGCATGAAGCCTTTCTTTCCGGCAAAAGCCTTGAAGGACATTCTGCCGGTGCCAGCACAAATAAATTGAATGCATATATTGCCGCCGGTATTTCATCCTGCCACGAACCTATTAAAGCTGATGAAGTACTGGAAAGATTAAGGCTGGGGCTTTACGTTATGATCAGGGAGGGCAGTATCCGCAGGGATCTTGAAGAAATATCGAAGATAAAGGATTTCGGTGTTGACTTGCGAAGGCTGGTTCTTGTTTCAGATGGTGTGGAACCTGAAGATTTACTTGAAAAAGGTTATATGGAATTTATCGTCCAGAAAGCAATAGACTGCGGTTTTGATCCTATAACAGCTATTCAAATGGCGACTTTGAATGTGGCAGAACATTTTTCCATAGATGGTATAATAGGCGGAATTGCTCCCGGAAGATATGCTGACTTGCTGATAATCCCTGATGAAAGAACAATCCAAGCGCAATATGTTATCAGTAATGGCCAGGTTATTGCCCAAAATGGAAATCTTTTAAAACAGCCACGCAGGCATGTTTTTTCAAAACAAAGCATGACCAGTGTCCATTTAAACTGCAAGCTTAACGCATCGGATTTTGCTGTCAAAATGCAAAAAGCTGCCGACAAGGTTGAAGTTAGAATAATCAATATGGTTACCGATCTGGTTACCAGCGAGTTGAAAATGACTGTCCCTGTTGTTGAGGATGAAATCAGACAGGATATAAGCAGCGATATTATAAAAATCACAGCAATCGACAGAACTCATAATCCTGGTAAAATATTTACCGGCCTGATCAAGGGCTTTTGTTTAAAGAAAGGTGCCTTTGCATGCAGTGCTTCCTGGGACACAACTGATATCATCGTTATCGGAGCTAATGATGCTGATATGGCCATGGCAGTAAACAGAATTTTCGACCTTCAGGGTGGCGCTGTTATCAGCCTTAACGGAAAAATCGAGGCGGAACTTCCCATGCCTGTTTTTGGCATCCTCTCCGATCTGCCCATGGAACAAATCGCTGAAAAAACTGAAAATATAAAAAATAAGTTATCAGAGCTTGGTGTGTCTTTTCCCGATCCCCTGCTTTCGTTAATAGCGCTCACAGGAGCAGCAATTCCTTTTTTAAGAATCTGCGAAGAAGGACTGGTAAATCTAAAAAACGGTAAGACAGTTGGACTCATTATCGATTGATTTTCCTGATAAAAAGGGATAGAAAACACAGAGGCACAAAGGGCTTGTCCTGCGTCTTGTCACGGCGTAGCTTGAAAAGCGTAGTCTGAAGCCACAGGCGAAGAAGGAAGAAGAAATAAATAAAGAATCCACGCCAGTCAAAGATCCCATTATGCGGGGAGGGACGTAATTTAAAAAAATTGAATAAAATTTACGAGGTCTCATATTAAGTCTCGCAACTACATTTTATATTAAACAACCGCTTAACAATACCTGAAACAAGGAGAAATTATTATGGGCAAAGATAATTTACTGTTGGGTAAAAAGGTTCTGATAGTTGATGATGAGCCTGATGTGTTGGAAACTCTGAGTGAACTTCTTGAAATGTGTGATATCACTGAAGCCTCCAGCTTCGAGGAAGCTAAAGAGCTGTTTGAAACCCAGCATTTTGAATTAGCTATTTTGGACATAATGGGGGTTTCCGGTTATGAACTTCTTGAAATCGCCACCAAGAAAAAAGTAATAGCCGTTATGTTGACCGCCTATGCACTTACTCCTGAAGATGTTGCAAAATCTCACAAAGGAGGAGCTGCTTATTATATCCCAAAAGAGGAAATGATCAACATAGCAACATTTCTAAATGACATACTTAAAGCCAACGAAGAAGGAAAAAATACATGGGAAGGCTGGTTTTCAAGAATGGCTTCTTTTTGTGAAAAGAGATTTGGAAAAGACTGGCAAAAAAGTGACGAGGAATTCTGGGAAAGGTTTCCCTTTCATTAAATTTCAAATTGACCACGGAAAACACGGACTTCCACGATCAATCAAAGATAGACAATTTATGACATAGGTTGAGCGGTTCAACGTTTACAGTTTAAGAGCCAAAACTGTCTGATATCATCTGGGTGAGACCTTTGAACCTTTGAACTTCTTGAACCAATCACTTTAGATATAAAAAGGGCACTCCCTCACAATTCGATGGAATGCCCTTTTTTAATTCATAGATGGCAAGCTAAACCACAGTAACATTTACTGCAGCAGGACCTTTCTGACCCTGCTCTATGTCAAAGGTAACCCGGTCGCCCTCATTAAGAGATTTGAACCCGCTTGAATTGATTCCTGAATGATGAACGAATACATCCGGACCATCTTCTTGTTCGATGAAGCCGTAGCCTTTACCACTATTAAACCATTTTACAATACCATCAGCCATTGTGACACCCTCCTTCCTTAAAAATTTCTCATAGTTCCAAACTGCAGGTTGTCACTTTGACAAATGGATCTTTCCTTCAGAACGAAACCGACCCGCCAATTAGAACGGACCTTTATTGATTATTTCAATAATAATACATTTTTCAAAAAAATCAAGCTTTTTTGGCGTCATAAAAAGTCTCATCGTATATAAGCCTTTTTACTTAATACATATATTCTTAAATGCGATTGATTTTCCATTGCCGTCCTCTCCAACGGCAAAGGAATAAACTTCTAACTCTGCGTTCTCAGCGTCTTGAGCGTATCGGGCGGTGAAAGAAATCTATATAAAATATGTTATCGAATTAACGAATTATAGCACTTTAAATAAAAAAAGGGCCCTCCCTCACAATTCGATGGAATGCCCTTTTTTTTAGTTCATAAATGGCAAGCTAAACTACAGTAACATTTACTGCAGCAGGACCTTTCTGACCCTGCTCTATGTCAAAGGTAACTCGGTCGCCCTCATTAAGAGTCTTAAAACCAGTTGAATTAATTCCGGTATGATGAACAAATACATCCGGACCATCTTCCTGTTCAATGAAGCCAAAACCTTTGCCGCTATTAAACCATTTTACAATTCCATCAGCCATTGTGACACCCTCCTTCCGTAAAATTTCTCATGGTTCCAAACTGCAGGTTGCCTCTTTGACAAATGGATATTTCCTTCAGAACGAAACCGGCCCGCCAATTAAGGTCGGTCCTTTATTGATTGCTTATACTATACTATCTTTTTTCATAAAAAACAAGCTAAAATCATACCTTAAAACATTATGAATTCATTTTCTTATGAATTAATCATTTTTAATCGTTTCGCACAAAGTATTATCGATGGCATCGTTTCAAGTTCCATATACCCCCGCTAAAAATCAGCGGGATAAAAAGGCGCAGTGGTTTTTCAGAAACGAGGCAATACATTTAGTATGCCGAGTTTCTGAAAAACTGCTGCAACGCAGTAGATGGGACTTTCTACGACGCCATCAATACATAAGATTGGGTAAAACGAGAATGATTTGTGGAAAAGCGACTAAAATAACGATTCCGACAATTATAGCGATAAGGAAAGGAACTATTCCCTTGAAGATCGATTCAAGACGAATTCCGCCAACGACCCCTTCTGCTACTCCATAAACTACGTAAACGTTGATTCCCACCGGCGGTGTGATAACGCCCATCTGGGTTACAAGAACGATTATAATACCAAACCAGATCGGATCGTATCCAAGGTTAATAACCACAGGGTAAAAGATAGGTATGGTAAGCATGATCAAAGCAAGAGCGTCCATAACACAGCCGCCGATAAAATATACCAGCACGATAACGGCTAAAATCATATAAGGTGGCAAATCAAATCCACCGACCCAGTTCGCAATATTAAAAGGTATTCGGGTTACAGCAAGGAATTTACCGAATACTACAGCACCGGCAATGAGAAACATCACCATACATGATGTCCTGAGAGTTTCATATAACGATTTAACAAATCCCTGCCAGGTAAGCTGACGGCGAACCACTGATACCAAAAGGACGCCAAAAACACCCACTGCAGCTGCCTCTGTTGGTGTAAAGATTCCAAAAAAAAGACCCCCCATGACCAGTAAAAAAACAAACAGGGTATCACCCATCCCTGACAAT
>JASJGP010000030.1:0-5270 GCA_033791485.1 Desulfobacterales bacterium
AGACAGCTACTCCGTAAGTGTTGCCGGAAATATTGCTGTTGTATAGCTGGCAGCTGTTTGCAGAAGAAAAGGTGATACCTGTATCAAACTGGCTGACCGCGATGTTTTGCACCACGGCGCCGTTTACATCAAAAACAACAACACCGGCAGTACCGCTTGTGGCCGGTCCTGTGATGGACCTGTTATTACCGTTTAAAATAATGTTATTATCAGCAATATAAATGCCATCCGATACAGTCGTTATATCTCTATTCAAGGTGCAGGTTAAGCTTGATGGTTCCCAGGTGCCGATATGCGAACAGTCTCCACCATCTCCACTGGTGATGATATAGCTGTAGTCACTGGGAGCAACAGGCATGGGATCTTCGATGGTAAAAGAGAGAAACATAATATCAACATCAAAGGTAAAAGGGGCATCACAGTATCCGTCATAGTCCGTGTCACTGCATCCCTCATCAGGAGTATCATAGGTCCCCCAATGATTGCCACCCTCTGTGGGCGAATAAAAAACATTGTCAGAGCCAATATCCAAAACGGGGTAGATGAGGTTCCCATCAAAATAGTTTTTGTAAACAGTGTTGTTTGAACCATCAAAGCCGATTCCGGTCCTGTTGGCCTGGAAGGTATTACCTGAAATCGTGTTTGAGTCTGCTCCATAAAAAAGGTAAATGCCTGCGAAGCTGTTTTGGGAAATAACAGAATCTATGAATTGGTTGCCGGTTGAAGCGGAGGCATTCACTCCTTTTTGATTGTATTCAATAGTGCTGTTTTCCACCAGGCAATTGTTTGCAGAAGAAAAGGCGATGCCTGCATCAAATTGGGTCAAAGTTGCATTTTGAATGACAACGCCATCTACATCGGAAACAAAAATGCCAACACTGCCTTGTATATCCGACCCGGTAATGGAATGGCCATTTCCATCTAAAACGATATTATCATCTGCTATATGAATTCCGTTCTCATTAAAAACGACCTCATCGTTTAAGGTGCAGGTCAGGGTTGACTGCTCCCATGCGCCTATCTGGGTGCAGTCACCTCCATCAGAAGTAATGGTATAAAGATAACTCCCTCTTAAGGCCACTGGCATGTGGTCTTCAATATCAATGCCCAGTGGCGGGCTTATAATATATGGGCTATCGCATAGGCCATTGAAATCAATATCATCACACCCTTCTTCGGGTGTGTCATGATTATCCCAATAGTTACCACCATCAATGGCAGTGTAAAATGCATTGCCGGTCCCGGAGTCCACAGCTGGATAAAAGTTATTGCCAAGAAAAGAATTCCCGTAAAAAATATTATCTGATGAGCCATTATCAAGGGCGACTCCGTAGCCGTTGGCTTGAATTGTATTATCATAAACCGTATTTGAAGCGGCTCCATTGCTCAAAAGGAGGCCCATTCCACTGTTTTTTGATACGATTGAACTTGTGATAATGCTGCTTGCGGTTGAATAGAACAAGATGCCCACTCTGTTGAGAGAAATGCTACTATTTTCCAAAAGTCCGTTATTGGCGTTTACAAAGGCCAGGCCTGTATCAAAATCGAGCACTGTAATATCTCGCACAGTGACGCTGTCACTTCCTTTAACAACGATGCCAGCGCTTACTCCGGCATGCGCACCGGTGATTGTCTGGCTATTTCCATCTAACGTAATATTGTCTCCCTCAATAAGAATGCCGTCTCCCGGAACATCAATAGAGTTTATCAAAGTACAGGTTAAGCCTGATGCATCCCATGAACCAATGAGGTCACAGTCACCGCCATCTGAAGTAATCGTGTATGCATAACTCCTGGGAGCAATTGCCATGTGATCCTCCACATCAACGCCAAGTGGCGGGTCTATAATATAAGGAGAATCACAGAAATCGTCGAAATCAATATCATAACATCCCTCATCCGCAATATCATAACCATCCCAGTGGTTGCCGCCGTCAGCCAACGTATAAAAAATGTTTCCTGATCCTGTATCTGCAGCCGGATAGAAAGTATGGCCAACAAATTCATTACCAAAAACAGTGTTGTTTGAAGCATTGGGATTAAAGAGCACCCCATAACCATTGGCCTGGAGTCTGTTTCTTGAAATTGTATTTGAATCACATTCATGGAAAAACTCAATGCCGGCTTCACTGTTTTGAGACAAAACGGAATTTGCAAAAATGTTGTTCGAGGAAGAAAAAGTGGCAACGCCTTTTACATTATTTGCAATATTGCTGCCTGTTAGCTGACAGCTGTTGGAAGAAAATAGCACGACACCCATATCAAACTGGCTGACATCCAGGTTTCTCAGCGTAACACCATTTAAACCGGAAACAAAAACACCAATACTGGCAGTTGTGTTGTTTCCTGTAATTGGGCTACCATTTCCATCGAAAATGATATTATCGCCTTTGATCACAATACCATCGCCTGAGATATTAACAGGATTTGTCAATGTACAGGTTAAAGTGGATTCCTCCCATGAACCAATCAGGTTGCAATCACCACCGCCACTAGCGCTGATCTCGTAAGCAAAATCCCGAACCGACACAGGTTGGCCATCTTCATTGTTTGTAAAAGCGTATGGCGCATCACAGTATCCGTCAATGTATCTGTCAATGCAGCCTTCACTTTGACTGTTATAATCCGACCATTGATTTCCACCATCCGCTGCGGTATGAAAAACGTTGGCAGTTCCACCATCATAGGCCTGAAGAGATGTATTGGTTAAAAAATTATTTCCATATACGGTGTTATTGCTGGCGGTGTCCCTTAAATTCAAACCAACGGCATTGTTTGCAAAGGTATTTCCACTAAAAGTGTTAAAATTTGATCCATTGTGCAACCAGCAACCGTGAGTATCGTTATCTAAAAATGTGTTTCCCTGGAACGTATTGTACACAGAATTTTCCATGAGAACACCAGTGCCGGAAAATGATGATCCATCATCGCTGTTAGATTCAATACTGTTTCCTGTACAGGTAATACTTTGCGAGTCTATCAGCTTTATACCGATTTTATTTTGTGACGATGTATTGCCAAAAAGAGTTGAGCTATCAGACAGTAAAACCGCAATGCCGGTTCCGTTCTGACTGGCGGTGGAATTGGAGATGGTGCAAATAGTCGAAGAGTCGAGCTTGGTGCCGATTACATTGCTTATGGCAGTCACCCGGGAGATGGTGCAATGGTTTGATGAATCAATAACAACACCGTAGTTAAAATCCCTTACCGTTATGTTGCTTATTGTCACTCCAGACCTGCCAGTAACGATAATCCCTCTTGATCCTAAAGCATCATATCCTGATATTGTATGCTTGTTTCCATTCAAGGTTATATCATTTGCCCCTATAATAATTGTGCTTGGATCTCTTTTACTTGAAGTGATATCAGTGGAAAGGGTGCAGGTCTTTGTTACAGCATCCCAGGTGCCTATCTGCGAACAGTCACCTCCAAATTTTTCATCAGTAATTGTGTAGGCATCTGCGAATACATCACCTGGAGCATAAAAGGACACAAACAAGAAAAAAAATAATGACATCAATAACCAGGAAAAACCTTTAAATTTCATTTTCTCTCCAGAGATCTGTGGTATCTATCGCTTGGTGGCTGTGACAGACTATTCACAATTCTTTAATCAAGGATTAATCATTATCAATAGCATATATCGTGTTTCCCACTCCAACGCTATTTTGTGTTTTACACTTTGCAAGTTTTATACCTTTTTTTAAGATAATCCATGTTTTTGATGCATTATAGCTATGCTTACAGATACCGCATGTATACATAGTAAAATAAAGGAACAATGGATCTATATATCCAAATAATTCTAAAAAATATGAAATGAATTACTCAATATTTAAGAAATAAATTTCTTAGACAACAGTATAGGGGCGATTTATTATTTCCTATGTCCAATTCTCCCTCGTATTTCTGACATTAAAATACCATATCTTGCGTTTGAGGAAAATTAAATGGATTCATCTTTATTGGATACTTGACGTACAGCAGTTCAAACCCTGAGAAATAATTTTTTAAAATCTGCAACTATCAATTCGTTATAAATTATTCGATTATTTTATACTTTTTGCGAGCTTCGTTCCTATACATTTTGTTGAAATGCTGCCACTCGTAACTCAAAGGGATAAACACTACTCGACATTTTTGAGTTTACAATAATCCATATGCTCGCACACATGGTCGACAAAACCGACACCCGCTTCTTCATATAAACTGTATACGGCATCAATCCCTGCATCTTTTAAAAGAGGTATTTCGTCCTCATAGCGGACCGATGCGATGATCTGTCCTTTGTAGCCTCTTTCTTTCATCTGCTGAATTGAAAATATGCTTGTTCTGGAATCAGGCAAGGCCAGCATAACCAGATTGACCATGCTTTTAGAAGGTTCGATGCGTTTCCAGAAATCACTGTCTCCGGCGTCTCCGTAAAACACACTTCTCCCTTTTTTTCGATGGGTTTCCACTTTTTCAGTATTAAAATCAACACCGATCACGATATCACCATATCGACGTTTCATTTCATCATAGGCACTTGTCCCCACGTCACCCATACCGAGAACCGCAATTTCAGAGTCACCTGGATCGATCGGCTCGTCTTCAGGTAGCCGATTCAAAGTCTCGAAAAATTTTAGACAACCTGAAATACGCGCGTAAATACTGTGGGAAGCTGAATTTAAGGGCGCGGCCATGATAAAAGTCATTGAAAGTGCCATGGCAATTATCACCAGCCAATCACTGCTAATCCAGCCGTTGGCAACGCCTATGGAACCGACAATAAGGCCAAACTCACTGTAATTTGACAGACTGAATGATGCAAGTAAAGATGTGCGGGCGCGTAGCTTGAAACGCGTAAGGATGATTAAAAACAATCCTGCCTTGAACGGCATGACCAGGGCCAGTAGAAACGCAATCATGAACCCTGTGGGAGTTGGAGAGCCGGAAATGCCGATATTTAAAAAAAAACCGATTAAAAATAGATCCTTGAATCCAAGCAATCTGTCGGCCAGTTCAGGCGTCTTGGGATGAGCAGCGAAAAGCATTCCAACCACCAGTGCCCCGAGGTCGCCTTTTAGTCCAACAAGTTCAAAGCCACTATAACCGGCAACCGTCATCAAAATACCGAACAGCATCAACAGTTCACCATGGCCACACATCTCCATGAGTCTACCAATTAACGGCCTTGAAATAAAAAGCGACACTAAAAGAAGCACAGCCCAAGCAGAAGGAACTTTTCCGGTGGACACTGCTAAAAAAATAACCGCAATAATATCCTG
>JASJGP010000031.1:0-10446 GCA_033791485.1 Desulfobacterales bacterium
AACGGCGAGTCTTTGTATATCTTATAAATGGCCTGTGCCTCAATAACGTCTCCCATTTTTGTTGCTGTGGCGTGAGCGCTGACAAAGTCAACCTCGTCCGGACTGATTTTCGCATTTTCAAGTCCAAGCCTGATTGTCTCAGTTATTCCAAGAATGTTCGGGAGTATAAGGTCTCCACCATTATTGTTAGATGAAAATCCGATAACCTCTCCAAGGATGTTTGCACCACGCTTTTTGGCATGCTCATACTCTTCCAGCATTACCGCCCCGGCTCCTTCCCCTACAACAAGACCGTCCCTTCTTACATCAAACGGACGAGGCGTACTGGCCGGCGTATCATTAAAGTCTGTTGAACAGGCGAGGAGGTTATCAAAAACAGCTACCGTGGTGGTATCATATTCATCCGCTCCACCGCAAATCATTGCATCCTGCATGCCGAACTTAATCGTTTCATATCCATAGCCAATCGACTGGCTGCTTGTTGTGCATGCAGTAGAAGAAGAAATAATCCGGCCTGTTATTTCAAACATCTTTGTTATATTAACAGCCGTTGTATGAACCATTGACTTAAGGTAATCGACTGCGCCTATAGATGAAAACTTTGAGCGTTCACCGCTGAAAAAGTTTTTATATATTCCTCTCTGGACTGTGGGGCTTCCATGGATTGAACCAAAAGCTACTCCAAGCCGGCCTGAAGAAAGCAATTTCCTGTCAAAGCCGGCCTGTTCAATAACTTCCTTTGCCACCTGGCAGGCATAATATGAAACCGGAGCCATAGTCTTTCGATATTTTCTTGCGAAATCATACTCAACAGGGTAATCTACTGTTCCAAAGACTTTTGAGTGGATGAAACCGGACAAAAGCCCATCATCCCGAAGTTCTTTTACCCCTGAAACACCATTAATCAGACTGTTAAGAATTTCTTCTTTTGTATGGCCAATGGGTGTAATGGCGGAAGCTGCTGTGATTACAACTCGTCTTTCCATAATATTTTCAACCTGTACAAGCTTGATGGCGTCGTAGAAAGTCCCATCTACTGCGTTTCAGCGGTTTTTCAGACACTCGGCATACTGAATGTATTACCTCGTCCCTGAAAAACCACTGCGCCTTGTATATGGAACTTTCTACTTAGCCATCGGTGATACTTTTTACGAGACTGACAAAGTTGATGCTCTCATAAATAGTCCCAACTCCATCACTCTGGCGAAAGCCTGAGTCCAGAAGCTATTGAAATTACTGGATTCCAGCTTTCACCGGAATGACGAAAAGGGATGTTTCCCGACTTTTTACGAAATCGTCAATTGGCTCTACGAGTGAGCCTTTGCCATGGACTCAACATAATCGCATATCTGATTTATTGTTCTAATATCCATGGCCTGTTTTTTCTCATCATGGGTAAGTTCCGAATCTAATATAGTTTCAATCTCCCCTAAAAGTTCAATTGCATCAATACTGTCAAATTCATGCACTTCTCTTAAATTGTCATCCAAACCAGGGTTTTCTATTTCGAATTCTTCGGAAAATATCCTCAGGATTTCATTTCGTATTTTTTCCCGTGTTAATGTCATATGATAATTTTTTTCTTTCTAAAATTTTTTTAAGCTTTGGCAAGCCGATTGGTTTACGCTTATGATCAAATAAAAATTAACATTTTTGTTTATATAACAAATTCAAAATAAATAAACAATTATTTTACCACCAGGACACAAAGACCTTAAGCATCTAATTTCCTGCCAAGAAAAGGCTCAAAATGATACCATTGAAGAGGTTGTGTTTGAAGGTTTCGCTGAATGTGGTCTGCATATTGCTGGGCTGATCTTTGTATTGCCTCCTGCCTGTCGGCACGGGACGCTGATTTGACATATATTGGCTCGGATATTCTAAAATGGTAGCTCTTTGGACCGCTGCGGAATGAAAAAAATATAAATAAAGGCGCTTTCGAAAGCAACGCAAAAATATGCGGTGCCACCGGAAGATAGACCTCGTGATTTAAAAATTTAACAGCAACTTTTCTTTCATTTCCACTCCAGATACGATCTCCTGTCAGCGAAACGAGACCGCCATCCCTTAAAAATTTTATTCCTTCAAGAATATCAAAAGGGCTTCCACCATCTTGATCTACTGCAACTATCCTGACGCCCCCTTGAGAAAGACTTTCCTTTTGCATTTTTTCAATCTGTTCCTTAGCCTTGATTCCCATGTAAAGCAAAAGGCGCATTCCATACTGTTTCCGGCTTAATAAATGTGCGGCTGTCTCCCAGTTTCCCATGTGCGACATAAGAATTATCGCGCCTTTCTCTTTTCCTACAGCTTCTTTAAGGTGCTCCCACCCTTCGGATGTATGTGTGATGCCTTCCGAGTCCATAACCATAAACCGATCCATAAAAACATAGGTGAAATTGTGATACTGCCTCCAGGTACACCAGATATGGTATAATCTGTTTTTGCCTGGGAAAAGCACTCGGTAAAATCGTACGCTGACCGCCACTTTTAATGGAGAAAAAAGAAAAAAGCCTGTGGCAATCGGCCAGGCAAATAATGTAAAAACCCATGGGCCCAGCTTTTTGGTGAGAGTTATAAGGAATTTGTAAAATAATTTTCTCATTTTATATATTTTTTATCAGCGTACTGTTAATCCTTTTTTAGTCTTGCAAAAAACCACTTACCTTTGCGCCCCAAATCCGAAGGCTCCACAGCTTCAATTTCAAAGCCGGACTGCAATAGCGCCTGTTTGATTTCCTCTTCTGGTCTATAGCAGGGTTTTATTCCGATAATCTTATGCCATATATTTTCATACCATACCATCCGGGAATCAGCTTTATTAATAGGAGACGCTGCCCTCAAAAGCAGGCTGCCTCCAGGATAAAGCTGTTTGCTGAGTCTTTTTAAAGTTAGTTTTAATTCATCATCCTTTAAATATTGAATTACATCGATCATCACAGCGCAATCGACCGGATCTTCGGTTTGTGGAATATCCGAAGCCTTTGTACACTTAATAAATCCTCTTTCCCCGATTACTTTTGATGAAATCCTTGCCCTATGGCTGTCAGGCTCAATTCCGTAAACTTTAGCCTTTGGGTATATTTCAAGAAGACAGGCAGCGCAGAGCCCATATCCGGTATTAATGTCTATAATCTTTTCAGGTGACTTAATAAACTTAAACATTTCCGTAAACATCGGATCAAACATTATTTTAAAACGAACAAACAGGCGTACAGATGCTTCCAGGTGTGTGTATTGTTTTGCGATTCTTGTTAAGTGTTTTTTAGAACCCGGTTCTATATTTTCAGCTGAAAGTTGTTTATAAGCGAACAGATACTTTAAAACCGGCGGCAATATGGCAAAAGCGCCTATAAGACAGTAAGCTATGCCGATAAATGAAGTGAATCCGGCACCTTTAAGCATAGAATGGTCGGCGGTATTTAATACGCCGAATCCTATTAAAGTGGACGCTGATGCCAGGAATACCGCCATTCTGATAAGGCCTAAAGACGGGTGGTATTCATCTAAATAGCGCTGATAAGACCGGACAAAGAAAAGCGAATAATCAATACCCATGCCCATTACAACGATTGAGAGCATACGGCCGGGTATGTCAAGGGGGTGACCGAAAAGTTTCAGCGTGCCGAGAGTACATACAAAGGCAAATACTACCGGCGCTAATGCAATAAGGGTTAATATAAAGTCAAAAAAGAATAAAAGGCAAAGTATGGCCACACTTAAACCGACTATGAGTACCATTTTTGTAAATGTTGATGACAAAAGCTCCCCAAGCCTTTTTGAAAAGAATTTCGGATCAAACAGCTTTGTCGTTTGACCTGATGCATATTTTGCATAAAAAGCTTCTGCATTATAAGCGTTGCCCGGAGTCAATGTTAAAAACTGGATCCATTTTGGTCCATCAGGATTTTTATTCTCGGATATCCCCAAAATTGAATAAAATTTTTCCGGAATATCACCCGGAACATGACCCGGCTTGCCGTAAGCTTTCTGAATTGCTTTATAGAAAGGATCAAAGGCATTTTGTGCAAAACCTAAATCGACAGAAACTTTTTGTATTGTGTCTTTTAATTCTTTCACCCTCTTTTTGTCCCAGAATTTCTTCCATGCAGAAAAATTTTCTATCGCCCTTTCCTCTCCGGGGAAAATCATAGACGGAACAAAAGCGGAATCCAAAACCCCTGAAACCTTTTCATGTTCCAGCATTTTTGAAAGTTTATCACCTTTTTTCTGAAGTTGGCTAACATTCGGTCCTTCTGTAAGTAAAAATATTTTGGAAAAAATATTACCCCATACGCCTGTAACCAGACCTTCAGCGGCCTTTGTTTCTTTGCTTACTGTATTCATTGACTTAAGATCCACATGGAAAACAGGTTTTGCAAAACAAAGCATAACCATTGCAAAGGCAAGTGCGCCCCAGGCTTTGTATTTTCCACCGAATAGAGCAAGTGCCCCGGTCACACCCATAAGCAGCTGGGATCTCACCTTTTTTGCAGGCGGCATCGTTGGAAACATCATGGGGAAAACCGTATGAACAAATATAAAAGAACAGGCTATGCCGAATGCTGCGAACTGGCCGATCTGTGCAAGAATTGGAAAACCGCTGATGCAAAGAACTAAAAAGGCGCCCACCGTTGTCAGTGTTGAAAGCAAGCCAACAGCCCAAACCTCTTTTGCTGCATCTCTGCCGCTGGTTTCATGGTGGCGATCAAGAAATAGAAGATAAGCTATACCATGGTCAACAGTAATTGAAATAATTGCCCCACCAAAGCCGATTGTCAGGGCTGAAATGGATTTATTAAAAAGGGAAAATAAAAAGAATGCAACCATGGTTCCTGCCACTGCCGGTAAAAAAGAGAGCAAACCAATATACGGTCTTGGAAAAGCTATGATAAGCAAAATCGCAATTCCGATCATTGAAAATAAAACAACTTTTTTTATATCTCTTTTTGCTATAATCTCATTATCAAGAGCAGCCCTGTATGCACCTACAGGGGTCAGGGTAAATTTATATTTCTGCGTAGAATATTTTTCATTCAGCATTCGAGATAATTTTTTTATTAGTTTTGTTGCTTCCCTGGCAAAGGTGTTATCGGTTCCGGAAGCTATCGGTGTGGCAATTAATAGAACATGCCTGCCATCTGATGATAAAAGTTGTCCCCGGTAAATTTTTGCATTCTGCGATGGAAAAAGATGTGATAATCCGGCGAGAATAATATTTCTTAAACCAAGAGGATCGGCCGCAATCAGTTCAGACTGCCCGATCCCATCGAGAAAAAGCAAACGGGAAAAATTTTCTTCAATCTTGTTATTAACCTGCTTTGGCAAAAGAAGTGGTTTTACCTTGTTTCTTAAATCTCCTTCAGTAAAGAGTACCGGCAGATTATTTATGATATGAAAAATCAGCTCAGGCACCATGTCTTGAATCTCTTTCATCCCTGCGCTTTTAAAAAGCCCGCTCGCCATCAGTTTTTTTCCAATAAACTGTCCTGCTTC
The DNA here is from genome assembly GCA_033791485.1 of Desulfobacterales bacterium. Lineage (GTDB taxonomy): Bacteria > Desulfobacterota > Desulfobacteria > Desulfobacterales > JAUWMJ01 > JAUWMJ01. The sequence continues at coordinate 5,497 of JASJGP010000031.1, forward strand.
AACAAGAATATCAGGACCATCTGAATCATGGCTTTCCAAAGCTATATCAATAACAAGCTGATCCCCGGCAGGATGATTCATTAAGATATATCCGGCATCTGATACTACAGGGTCACTTTTCGGCAGGGTTTTAATGATATCGGTGTCGATTTTCAGCCGGTAAAAACCGATAAAAAAGAGACCTGCGACTGCCGCAGCAAGAAGAATAATTATAGGGAAATTACCCTTTTTCAAAGGTTCCTCCTGATAAACGACGGAATAAATATTCTTTGTATTATAAGTCTTGAAAATGTTCGAGCGTTTCGTAAAAAATCGACAAATCCACGATAGTGGGAAACTCGTTTATCCCTTGGTTGATACGCCACGCTGACAGGTGTTTCTATTACTGGAATTTTTTTCCATCCAGCCTTTGCAAGGATTTCAACTTCAAACTGGAATCTTCTGGACCTGACATTTAAATTCATAGATTCAGGTAACGGATATATCCGAAATCCGCTCTGGGAATCAGTCATTTTGGGGCCGCCTGCAAGCAGCACCCAGAAGTTTGAAAACTTACGCCCGAACCGGCTTGTCCATCGGACATTTTTTCCTGACATCCCCTTCCTTATTCCGACCATGACAGGTCTTAAGCCATCGGGGATAGCCCTTATTAAATTTATAGCATCTTCGGGGTTATGCTGCCCATCAGCATCTATAGTTATTGCCCAATTAGTGATTTTAGCTGCTTCGGCCCATCCTGTCATTAAGGCTGACCCTTTACCCGTATTTACCTTATGGCGCAAAAGGGTTATTTCTTTAATTTTTTTTATTTTTTCAAATGTTGAGTCAGTGGACCCGTCATCTACAACAAAAACCGGGACCTTTAATTTCAGGGCTTTTTTAATAACATCGCAAACTTCCTGCTCGTGATTATAAACAGGAATGACAAAGGAAAATTTTCCTTTTTTATGGATTTCCGATTGCTGGAACATCAAAGCTCAGGTAAAAAAGCAAGCGCCCACGTTCCGGGACCAGTATGAACGCTTGTAGTTAAAGAAAGAGGTTGCAATATGATCTCACATAACGGCAGGAGTTTTATTATTTCTTCTTTGACAATACTATCTACCCAGGATCGATTGTCAGTATATTGAAGCATAATAAGAGGTGATGAATCAGGATTCATGGTTTTCTCTATTTTATCAAGGGCAAATTTCAGTTGCCCTTCCCTATTCCGCACGGCTGCAACCTTTTTTACACCTTCGGATGTCGGCCTGACGATTGGCTTTACCTTAAACATATCACCAAAAACCGCATTGGTTTTGGACAGTCTCCCCCCTGCAGCCAGGTATTTAAGTCTGTCCAGAAAGATATACTCATCACTAAGATCAACAGCTCTTTTCGCATACCTGATGACAGAAGCGGAATCATCAGACTTCATAGCATGCCTTGCCGTTGCGATTACAATAATCCCCAGGCGACCTGAAGGAAAGCCCGTATCAATCACTGTCATTTGGTTATCAGGATCATTTTTTTTCTTCCATTCTCTGACAGTATCATAGTTTCCGGTATAAACAGACCCTACACAAATGTATAATACCTCTTTATACTGGGATAAAATTCTTTGATAATACTGATGACGTTCAAATACAGATGCCTGGGATGTCGAAACCTTTACTCCGTCTCTCATGGACTTATAAAGTTCTGATGAGGGGAAATGCGTTTCCGGCATAGATTTATCACCGGCAAGTATATAGCTGTCAAGAAGTGTAAACCCCAGGTTGTTGGAATCTTCCCGGGTTACGGAACCAGCCGCATCCGTCATAATATGGATGGGCTTTTGCTTACGTTGCCGCTTGAATTTTTTAATCTGGCGGTCCATATTATCATCTGTCCAGTTAACAACATCGCCTATCGATTCAATTTTCTTTCTTGCTTCCTCCCTGTTGTCCGTATGCAGATGAACCTTTAGATAATCTTCATTTTCAATTACTACCACGCTTTCGCCAAATTCCGAAAGGCTGCTGACAATGCCTCGTTTGGTATTACCAAACTTGACCACTGTATCAACGCAATAGCCTGCTTCGCTTTCTTCCTGAAATGAGGATGAAATCTGAAGAAAGCCTTTAAATTTTTTCGTAATCGATATTAATTTTTCCTGCCTGCCTATAAGAGTGTTAAAAAAGCTTTCAAGAAATATATACATTCCAAGAGCACCGGAGTCGACCACGCCTGCCTGCTCTAGCTTTGGAAGAAGCTTATTGGTTGACAATGTTGCCTTTTCGAGATGAGTAATTACCTGTGAAACATATTCATTTTTATCTTCAATATTATCCTTTTTTAAAAATTCAGCCAATTCATCAAAAATCGTAAGCATTGTCCCGGCTACAGGCTTATTAACGGCCTGCCATGCCCGGTCCCTTCCTGATTCAGCTGCCGCAGGAAGATCTGCAAATGAATCGGCCTTTAGGAAGCCTGAAAAAAACCGGGCTGCAATATTTCCTGAATTTCCCCGGGCTGAAAGTAAAAGCCTGTTAATTGTATTTTCAGGATCATTATTAAGCTGCCTGAGCGGGGTCATACTTATCACCAAATTGCGTCCGGTATCGCCATCGGCAACAGGAAAAACATTTATTTCATCCAGGATATCAGACCAGGCAGCTACCCTTTCAACTCCTGATATAAACGCTTTTTTAAAATCATGTGGCATAAGCTAAAACCCTAATGCTTTTCTAATTTCACCCGGAATTTCAAACATAATTTCCATTTCGGGATATTTCACGGTAACCTGCTCTCCTCTTCCTTTGGTACAAACCTCGCCACTATTAAGTCGTCTTATCTCAAAATCGATAACAATCTTTATTTGAGCTTGAATAACTGTAGCCTTACATGTAAAAGCATCGTTGTACTGCAGGGGAATGATATGCTTGGTGGATGTTTTGGTAAGAGGAAACAGATAGTTAGTCTTTTTATAAAACTCATAAAGATCGATGCCCGCACTACTAAACAGTCCGAATCTTGCAATATCAAAATATTTTAAATAATTACCATGCCAGACGATATGCATGGGGTCCAAGTCGTGAAAAGGGACAGTTAGATTCACTTCATAACTTTTTTGTTTGTTATTATCCATAATTTAAAATAGAAAATTATTCTTCGTGTTCCCTGTGGCCCGAGGGTAATAAAATGGCCTTTTACGAGTTCATCAAAATCGAATATTTAAAGCTTATTTTTAAAAAAAATCAACCAATAATAACGAATTTAACAAAGTATTGCCTTTTTTTAAAGAAGGGTATATTTTATGAAGTTTATATTGGAAGTAGATTATCATCTACATGCGGAGCAATAAATGAAGATAAATGAAATTCCCCAGGATCGCGGAATGATGACAGATGATGTTTATGAAATCTGTTATGCGGTTGACGATGAAGGCCGTTATGTGCTAGCTGCCAGTGCCGGATGGGAACCTAAAAACATAACAAATGATCAGGCCTGGAAATTGATTGATGGACAGGTGGCCAAAGCACTAAAAGGGATACATGCCGGCAGGCTGAGCCCCCTGGCCTTTCACATGGCAAAGAATCAGATGAATACCGGTCTGCTATCTAAATACGCAGGCTTTAGCCGGTGGCGTGTAAAAAGACATCTTAAACCGGCTGTATTCAAACGTCTTAAACCGGCTGTACTTGAGCTATATTCAGATATTTTTAAAATTACGATGAAACAGCTTCAACAGTTTCCTGAAAAGATGGACCACCTAAAACATAGGAAGTTACAAAAGAATGAAGATTGATTTTAAACACAGACATTCAGCTCACTGTGAAAGCGGCGTTTCTTCAAATCTGCTTTTTCACTACGGAGTCAATATCAGCGAGGCTATGGCTTTTGGAATCGGCGGGGGCATCTTTTTTGGATATTTACCTTTTATTAAGGTAAACAAGCTTCCATTAACGACGTTTCGTTGTGAAGTTGGGGGCATCTTTAAACGCCTGAATAAAAAGCTTGGAGTTGACGTTTACTGGCAGAAATTTCGCAATCAGGAAAAAGCCATGGATGCCCTGGATCGAAGCTTGGAAGAAGGGATTCCTGTTGGGTGCCGGACAGGAGGATACTGGCTACCTTATTTCCCTTCTGCGTTTAGATTTCATTTTAACATGCACAACCTGATTGTTTTCGGTAAAGAAGGGGATGAATATCTTATAAGCGATCCTGTTTTTCCAGAACCTGTAGTGTGCCACCGTAAAGACCTGATTAAAGCCCGTTTCGCCAAGGGAGCACTTGCACCTAAAGGGACTATGTATTATCTTAATAATGTACCTGAGAAAATAGATTTTGCTCCTGCGATTATTAAGGGTATAAAAGGATCTTGTCGAAGAATGCTGAAAACCCCGGGACCAATCATAGGCGTTAAGGGTATCCGTTTTCTTGCAAACCGGCTCGAAAAATGGCCCAAAAAGTTGGGAAAACGCAAGGCAATCCTTCATCTGGTGCAACTTATCCGCATGCAGGAAGAACTGGGAACCGGCGGAGGCGGATTTCGTTTTATGTATGCGGCATTCCTGCAGGAGGCTGCCGGTATTTTAAAGGAAAATCGTCTGCTTGATCTGTCCAAAAAAATGACATCAGCAGGTGACCGGTGGCGGGACTTTGCGGTCATCGGTTCACGCAACTGCAAAAATCGGGCAGCAAAGTCGGATTCTTTCGAAGCGATGGCTGATATTTTGCGAGACTGTGCCAACAGGGAAACTGAGATATATCAGGAGTTGATGGAAGTTGTTCATTAGAATTTGCTTAATTACTAATTTTGTGCTTTTTATTGCAAAAAAATCAATTGGAGAAATCAGTCACCGCAATCACTGAGTGGTTAAAAACCTTGAGGAGCATCACTCCGTGACTTGAGGAGCGAACTGACGCCCTTGAGGTTAAAACCTTAATCCTCAAGCGAAGCGCTCATTTTATCCTGATTAGGGTTAA
>JASJGP010000032.1:0-4878 GCA_033791485.1 Desulfobacterales bacterium
CTTATCGCCTTTTTTAATTCCCTTTGCAATCAGGGCATTGGCAACACGGTTTGCTTCTATATCAAATTCTTCCCAGCTAATCTCTTTGCGTGTATTTTTAGCGCAATCCCTTTCGATAAGAGCGACTTCCTTTCCGTAAACCCTGGCGTTTCTGGCTAAGATTTCAGTGATCAGCATGCTTTTCTCCCTTCAGTGCTTAAAAATACCTCATCTAATCAAGTTTTTGAAATGCTTCCTTGCGACCGGTATATTTTTCTCTCATCTGGGGTTTCATGAGTTTACCGGTGGGGTTCCTTATAATCTGATCGAAAAGAACCTTTCGGGGAACTTTGTACGTGGCCAGCTTGGATTTTGCAAATTCGATGACCTCTTCTTCCGTCATCGATTCCCCCTCTTTAAGCTGGACAATAGCCAGAACAACTTCCACCAGGCGTTCATCAGGGTATCCGATGCAAGCAACATCATCAATTTTTGGATTATCCATCAAGGCATCTTCAATTTCTACCGGAAAGATGTTTTCTCCCCCGGAAGTCACCATATCCTTCATGCGGTCAACAATATAAAAGTACCCTTCTTCATCGGTCTTAAGCAGGTCGCCTGTATAAAGCCAGTCGTCTTTTAAGTTCTGTTCGGTCATCTCCGGATTGTTATAATACCCTTTCATCATGCGGTTTGTTTTAATTAAAAGCTCACCCACTTCTCCTGCCGGCAGTTCTTTTCCTTCAATATCGACAATCTTACCCTCTACCCCAAAGGTGGGTTTGCCGATGGAGCCCGGTTTTTGCAGTACTTCGTCAGGATAAAGATTAAAAAGTCCTCCCCCTCCTCCCTCAGTAATTCCATAGATATTGGAAACACTGCAGGGAAGCGTTTTTACCAGGCGTTGCATGACATCAAAAGGTACCGGTTGCGCTCCTATCTCCATATATTTCCAGCTTGAAAGATCATAATCGGAAAGTTTAATATCGCCGCTTTCAATAGAGTTAAGAACGGCTATGCCGATCGGTACCACGAAAAGAACATCCGTAGCTTTTTCTTCACTCATCGCCTCAATGATCCATTTGGGATCGCTAAGTTCTCTTAGAATGGTTCCCACAGCCCCTGTAGCATAGAATGGGGCCCACAAAAACATTGTTCCACTGTGATACAAGGGAAGGAAAAAGACATAATTATCGTTTTTTTCCACAAAATAACTCATTCCATTGCCGATAGCGGTATTGTTAAGAGAATAATGGGTATGCAACACTGGCTTTGGATCACCTGTGGTGCCGGATGTAAACATCATGGCCAGGTCATGCTGATCATCCACATCCACAATAGCTTCGGAAACATCATCAGATGCCGCTATCGTATTATAATCGATCATATCATCGGGAACCTGTTCACCCACGCAAATATACTTTTCAACGGTGGTCAAGTCTTTTTGGGCAGGTTGAACAACGGAAAGAAATTCCGAACCTATAATAAAGACTTTTGGATTGCAAATTTTAGCAGCATAAAGAATATCAGGGGGAAGAAACCGGAAATTCAGCGGCACCACCACAGCACCGATCTTTATAATTCCGTAGTAGGTAATCAGCCATTCAAGTGAATTGTTCTGAAGGTGCATGACAAAGTCGCCGTCTTGAACTCCCAGCTCTTTTGAAAGATAATTGGCCGTTTTATTTATTTCATCGTTAAACTGCCGCCATGTAAGTGACCTTCTCTGGTTCTTTGAAGGAGTCCTTTCGATCAAACATGTTTTACCAGGCAAATGGCGAGCATGGAGTGTTGCGTATCTGGCGTAATTCATTGCAAATTTCCTCCCTTATTAATTAAAAGAAGTTTTTAATTCTTCACTTCAACATCGGATTTTGGCTAATCCTTAATGATATTCAGTGTTCTTCTTTGGTTTTTTTTTCTACCTAATTTTTAATACAATAGCACCAGCGGTATCTCCTGCCGCACATCCACCAAAGAGCAGATAACCGCCGCCTTCCATCGCAACCTCTTCAATACCTTCTATAATACAGCGTCCGGCAGTGGGACCCTGGGGGTGTCCGTACACCAGGGAAGATCCGTAGTTGTTAAATCCGTTAACGTCTATATTAAACTCGTTGGCAAGAAAGATATCATTAGCGGAAAAAGGGTTATGAGTCTTGATGGCCTTAACGTCACTGATACTGATTTCGGCTTTTTCAAGGGCCATTTTTGCTGCCGGGACAACGGCTGCAGCCATAAACCCTTTTTTTGCCCTGGCATAACCATAAGAGACGACTTGGATTTCAATGCCGGGATCATCACTTAATTCTTTGGCCTTTTCACGGGTGGTTACCATAATCCCACAGTTTCCATCGGCAGGATGGGTTTGGGCACCAAAAGTATGAGTACCGTCCGGAAGGACAGGTCTGAGCTTGGCAAGTCCTTCTTTAGTGCTTTGGGTGATACCTTCATCTTCTTCAAAAAGGATGGTCTTTTTCCTGGAAACGTTTATTTCTGCCGGAAACATGTATCGTTTCTGAAAAGCACGGTCATCAGCCAGTGCATCTGTATATTGTTCGTAGCGTCTTAATGCAACAGCGTCACACTCTTCCCTGGTAATGCCGGCTTCTTTGGCAACGTTTTCCGCTGTCTGGATCATGGCTCCACCCGCTGAAGGATCTTTGCCAAAATGATCCATCAGCCAGTTTTCAGATATAACTTGTGCACCCGGTCCCATGGGATTGGGCCAGATTGTATGAGGACCGTTTGAGCACCTGTCCACCATAAGACAATATGGGGTTTGATAAAGACCGGTTTCCACACCCACACTGGCCTGAAAGATACAGGTAGTGGAAGTACTGCATGCCTGCATAAGGGTCACACCTGGCATATGTCCTGCGCCCATCATGTGGGCTGCCCAGGTACTGCCGTAAAAGACAGAAGGCTGCCCGATGGTAATTCCAAGGTAAAGAAAGTCAAACATCTTTGGATCCCAGTTCTTTTCGGCAAGCCACCTTTTGGCAGTATTTGCTCCCAGTTCAATTGAATTGGCGTTAGCCAGGCTTCCCTGCCATCTGGCAAAGGGAGTACTGTAATAGCCCTTGTACGGAATAAAAGCTTTTGTTAACATTTGATTAGTCTCCATTAAGTTTAAGTATTATAGGTTAATTTATTACTTTAATTGAGCAAAAAATGCTCAATTGTCTGTTGTTTATAGTCCGTTGTCCGTCGTTATATAAGAATGTCTAATTAAATGATATTCCATCAAAAGTGAAGTATAAATTACGTTATCAACACCCGATCAACCCACAACTAACAACATGCAACGGACAACCCTAATCGATTTTTGGCTCGATTAGCGTGTTACTCTTATGATTCTCCTAAATCCTCCCTTAGCACACGATGAAGTATTTTGCCGGTCGGTGTTCTCGGCATTTCGTCCTGTTTGATGAATATAACTTTTTTGGGTCGTTTGTATCCTGCCAGCTTGTCCTTGCAATAATCCATAACCGTTTTTTCATCAAGTTCGACATTTGCTATCACAACGGCAACGACTTTTTCTCCCCACTTTTGGTCCGGCAGGCTGATAACCGCAACATCAAAGACATCAGGGTGGCTGCCTATCACTTCTTCCACTTCGCTCGGATAAACGTGTTCACCTCCTGTGATTATCATATTGTCTTTTCTGTCCACAATCTGGAAGAAACCGTCTTCATCTCGTCTGGCCATGTCACCAGCGGAATACCACCCCCCGCGAAAGGAACTGGCGGTTTTTTCCGGCAGCTTGTAGTACTCATCAAAGAGCATGGGCCCTCGTGAATATAGTTCTCCTACTTCACCGGTACCCACTTCGTTGCCCTGTACGTCAAAAAGTTTAACAAAATCCGTACCAAGGTTTTCAAAGCCTATGGAGCCCAGTTTTTTCATCTGATATTCAGGCTTTAAAACCGTCACGATGCCTGCCTCTGTGGATCCATATGCCTCGTAAAGCTCGACGCCGGAAAAGAAATCCATAATTGCCAGTTTCATATCCTTTCTGACCGGAGCTGAAGAGCAAAGAAGCTTTTTTATGGAGCTGACGTCACGTTTTTTTCCTTCTTCGGAAACATTGAGAATAATGTTGTAGTGGGTCGGGATGAGAGAAATGAATGTAATTTTTTCTTTTTCTACAATCTCAAGAATTTCTTCGGGTCTGAAGGATTGTGCCGGATGAACATAAACCGTTGCACCGATATAGGTAAAAGTGAATGTAAAGAAGGTAGAGTTGATATGGCAAAGAGGCATGACATTCATGCATACATCATGTTGATTGAATCCAAAGTCAACGGCGTTGATAAGATAAAATGAAATATGTGATTCATGGGAACGCACCACTCCCTTAGGTTTTCCGGTGGTACCCGATGTATATATCAATATCCAGTTATCTTCAGGATTTACAACAGCATCCGGTTCGCTGTCGGAAGACTTTCCAATGAATGTCTCATATTCTATGTACCCGTCCTTTTCTTCACCCACAACGATATACTTTTTAAGATCAATATTCTTTAATTTTGACTTTATGGGATCAACAGTCTTTGAGAACTGGTCATGCACGATAAACGCCTTTGCATCCGAGTTGTTTGCGATGTACTCAACATCTGAACTGACCAGGCGAAAATTTATGGGCACGATGACCAGTCCGGTTTTTGCTGTAGCGAGATAAATTTCGATGATTTCAATGCTGTTTTCCATCAGCACGGCAACCTTGTCCCCTTTTTTCAGGCCGATGGAAAAAAGACGGTTAGCCAGCTTGTTCGCACGAATGTTTGCTTCAGGATAAGTAAAACTTCTCTTATTGTCTTTTAGAGCTACAGTATTCGGAAATTTCTTGGCATTGACTTTAAAATTCTGACCAAGGTTCATCCAGCAGGCCATATG
>JASJGP010000033.1:0-3168 GCA_033791485.1 Desulfobacterales bacterium
TGTCCCCAGGGATATTACCGTTATCGTTAATCAAAATACGGAATCGGGGGCAATACTCGAATGTATTCAAAACGTTCGAGAGCAACTGGTTGAAAGCATGTATCTTTTTGATGTTTTTACCGGCGATCCGATCCCACCAGGCAAAAAAAGCATCTCCATTAGAGTCACCTACAGATCAAATAAAAAAACACTTGAAGATGAGGATGTCGGTAATATACATAAAGCAATTACAGACAGACTTATTAAAGAATTTGATGCAGGGCTGCCTGTATAAATAATTTAATTGCCGGTTTTGCGTGAGCATGCAGATGGAACATCAACCTAGGCCCCAAATACCCGATAAATTATACTTCAAAATCGGAGAAGTAAGCGCCATAACAGGGCTTCCGACATACGTACTGAGGTTCTGGGAAACTCAATTCATAAAGATAAAGCCGAAGCGCACATCATCAGGCCAAAGATTATACAGGAAAAATGACGTCGAGATGGTTCTGACAATTAAAAGCCTTCTGCACGAAAAAAAATTTACCATCAAAGGAGCCATACAGCATCTAAAGACTAACGTGCCTGTTAAAAAAAGTCCTTCGTCCACCGACACATTAAAGAAAATACGATTGGAGCTTGAAAGCCTCCGTAGCATGCTGGGTAACTGATAAAATAAGTAATATTCAGATTTATTTCTGAAAAACATTGACAAGGCATATTTTTTGTCATAATCATTCATCTTTGGTAAGCGGGCATAGCTCAGATGGTAGAGTACAAGCTTCCCAAGCTTGGTGTCGCGAGTTCGAATCTCGTTGCCCGCTCCATAAGCAGAGACCGTTAAAGGCGCTGTTTTTAAAGGTCTTTCGGAGTCCGCCTTTTCATTTACACGGGCTGGTATATTGGTAGAGCTTTTACGTATGTTTGGTTTGGAGTTAACTTTTTTCTATGGGTAATGACATGAACAGTTAAATCTTATAGCTCTACTGCAAAAGATATACCTGAATGAAAGGAACGGGCGACAGCCCGTTTTTTTATTTTTGGGGCAAGAGAAAAGGCTGGTGAAGAAATTTAAAAAAAAGAAAACTAAAAAACCTGCTTTTCGGGAAAGCTCTTTTTCTGTGGAAAGCAGGATTAAAATAGCAGCCAGTGTAAAAGATCTGGCTGAACCATTATGCGAAAGTGAGGGGGTCGAACTTGTTTATGTTGAGTATCAGCCGGAAGCAGGCGGAATGATACTCAGGCTTTATATAGACAAACCAGAAGGTGTGACTGTTGATGATTGCATTTATATCAGTCGTCAGTTAGGCGACATTCTGGATGTAAATCTTGAAGGCGCCGGGGCATACAGGCTGGAAGTTTCATCTCCCGGACCTGATCGTCCTCTATGGAAAAAAAATGACTTCGACAGATTCAAGGGAAGCGTTGCCAGGATCAGGACATGTCGACCTTTTGACGGGCAAAAAAATTTCAAGGGAGTTCTGCTCGGCATATCAGATGAAACAGTAAACCTTATGGTTGATAACAAGAATGTCGCCATTCCATTTAAGGAAATTACAAGAGCGCGGCTTGTAAATTACGGAGAAAATCGATGTTTATAACAGATATAAAACATGTTGTTGATCAAGTTAGTCGAGATAAAGGTATTGATCGTGATATCCTGATACAGGCGCTTGAAGAAGCTTTAAAATCTGCTGCCAGGAAAAAATACGGAAATCAAATTGATATTGAAGTACAGTATAATGAAGAGGTCGGTGAAATGGAAGTTTTCCAGTTTAAAGAAGTAGCAGAAGAAATAACCGAACCTGACCTCCAGATTGGCCTTGAAGAGGGACGAAAACTTGATGCTGAGTGTGAAATTGGTGACAGCCTCGGAACAAAAATGGATACAAGCACTTTTGGTCGAATAGCTGCACAATCAGCCAAACAGGTTATTATCCAGAAAATTAAGGATGCGGAAAAAGTTGCAATCTATTCAAGCTTTATAACTCGAAAGGGCGAAATTTTAAATGGAATTGTCCAGCGCATTGATCGTGGTGACATTATTGTTAATATTGGCCAAACGGAGGGTATTGTTCCGGCACGAGAACAGGTTCCAAGAGAAAGCTACAGACGAGGTGATCGCATAAGGGCATATATACTGGACGTTTTACAGGATACACGAGGTCCACAGATTGTCCTTTCAAGAACTCACCCAAACTTTCTCATTAATCTTTTCAAAACAGAAGTTCCTGAAATCAACGAAGGCATTGTAAGCATCATGGGAGCTGTACGCGAACCAGGTGTTCGGGCAAAGTTTGCCGTAGCATCCACCAGTTCAGATGTCGATCCTGTAGGAGCATGCGTCGGCATGAAGGGCAGCCGTGTCCAAAACGTTGTTCAGGAACTCAAAGGTGAAAAAATAGATATCATATCCTGGCATGTTGATCCAGCCAAATTTGTGTGTAATGCCCTGGCTCCTGCTGAAATATCAAGAGTTATTATTGATGAAGATAATCGTTCAATGGAAGTAATTGTTCCTGATGAATTTCTGTCAATAGCGATCGGGAAAAAGGGACAGAATGTACGATTGGCTTCCAAGTTGGCAGGATGGCACCTTGATGTTAAGAGCGAAACACTTTACAGCGAAGCCATGAAAAGCGGTTATGAGTCTCTTGTTGCTTTGCCGGGAATAGGCGTTAGCATGGCTGACGCATTGTATGAAAAAGGTCTCTTTTCTGCTGAAGAAATCAGCAATGTTAGTGTAGAAGATTTGACCCAAATCAGGGGGATTGGTGAAGGAAAGGCCGAAAAATTAATAGCCGCAGCAACTCATCTTGTTAATACAGCTGCCGAAAAAGATGAATCAGAAGATGAAACAGAAGATGTGATCGAAGATGAAGCAGAAGATGTAACCGAAGCTGAAGCGGAAGATGTAACTAAAGATGAATCAGAAGATGTAACTAAAGATGAATCAGAAGATGTAACCGAGGATAAACCTGATAATAAGGAAACATAGGCGCTGAGCGACGTCAAATCGATAATTTGTTGTCGGCTTTTGCCTGGCAGTTATTTATGAGTGAGTCCTAAGATAATAGGGGGATGGATGGCAAAGACCAGAATATATGAACTTGCCAGAGAATTCAACATGACAAACACTGTTCTTCTCGAAAAGATAAAGGAGATGGATATCAGTGTGAAGAGCCA
>JASJGP010000034.1:0-6404 GCA_033791485.1 Desulfobacterales bacterium
TCGACTATATTAACAAGATTAACAGATAGCGGGCAGTGAGGATATAAATCAATGGTGAGTGGACAGTGGGGGCACTGGTGAAAATCGAGCCTGGTCCAAGAAGGGAGATTTTCAATAATTCTTCCTTGTAATTTTAACGTCTTAGCATCGAGTTGAAGATTAAAAATCTCTTTTGTCCTGTCCGGTAATGTAAAGATATAGCGGATGTTTATTGTTTCCATAAGATAAATTACCAGTAACTGCTCAGGAGGATAGGCTTAAGGCTTAAGACTGTCAGGGAAAAGCGCATCTTGAAGCCATGTTTGGTACAAGAATCATACATTTTCGCCAAAGTACGGCAATTGTGTTCTTCTGACCCCTTCAGCCTAAACAGCTTCAGCCTGACTACGTGAGTAGTTACAATTGCCAGTCAATAAGATCCGATGTGGGTGTTTTTTCTTTAAGGGAACTTGCATCCGAGCCTTCAAAGTCAACAGTAATAATGCTATTGCACATATTTTTCACCTTTTCAACAACAACTAAATGATCCGGGTGAACCTGATAACGACTTAATGCTTCAGTATTGGCAAAAAGAGCAATCAGGCCAAAATCGTAGGATCTTTCAGAACTAACTACATCCCGGCCGAATTCATATGAATGAATTTCAGTAATGCTGTTCGGCAGATCGTCCATATGTTTTTCAAGGTCCTCAATGTCGGATTTTTTTACTCCTGATTTAAACTTCAATAAAACAATATGATTGAGCAATATTTGTCTCCTTTTAGACGCTTATTTGAAAATTTTGAGGTTTTTGGGCAAAATATCTTTATAACACACAGTGATGTTTTTGTGGATAAAATGCTGGATAGCTGATTTAAAAGAAGCAATCCTTTTATTTGCAAATACGTTTACCATGTATTTTCCTTTAAATTGGATTGATTTTTTAATTCGAGTGTATTATCAGGTGTCTATAATATTTCAAAGGTAAAAACTTATCACTGTTTAAATATACCTGCAACAGCTATTATTGATGGCGTCGTAGAAAGTCCCATCTACTGCGTTGCAGCGGGTTTTCAGAAACTCGGCATACTGCATGTATTGCCTCGTTCCTGAAAAACCACTGCGCCTTTTTATCCCGCTGATTTTTAGCGGGGGTATATGGAACTTGGAACGATGCCATCGTTTAGGACTTTTTACGACTTCATCAAATTTGATAGCCTCAATAACGGGGGGTAAAGATGACTCAGTGCGTTTTATTGAATGCAGACTATACATTTTTAAATGTAGTGAATTGGAAGAGAGCAATGTGTCTGCTGACAAAAGATAAGATTACAGTCCTGAAATATTCTAAAAGAATAGTGAAAACGGCTGAAGGCGTTGCAATGAGAATCCCTGCTGTAATGAAGCTGATCAAATTAATAAGGACACTTTATAGAACAAGAGTTCCTTTCAGTAAGAGAAACGTTCTTGTAAGAGATGGCTTTAAGTGTGCATATTGCGGCGCTAAAAAAGATAAATTAACAATTGATCATATTATACCACGATCAAGAGGCGGTAAGACAGATTTTGAAAATTGTGTGGCTGCCTGCAAGCCTTGTAACAACAAAAAGGGTGATAAAACTCCCAGTGAGGTAAATATGTATCTCAAAGTTAAGGCCTATCAGCCGACAATTTCAGAATTTTTAAGGTTGAAAGTTAAGAAGCTCGGTATTACTGAAGTCCTGAAAGGGTTTGGAATTTACTAACCTGGCTACATCTTTATATCCTGCCTTGCTGCCGCCCATGCTCCTTATGGTATCTGCGTGGCAATTTTAAAGTTAGAGGTCTCCAGAGGTTAAAAAAAGGAAAAAAGCATGAAAGGAATAATTTTAGCCGGCGGATCAGGAAGCCGGCTTTACCCGATTACTCGTGTGGTTAGCAAGCAGCTTTTGCCTGTTTATGATAAGCCCATGATCTATTATCCTTTATCAGTTCTTATGCTGGCCGGGATCAGGGAAATACTTATAATTTCAACTCCCGAAGATTTGCCTGATTTCGAAAGACTGTTTCAGGACGGTTCCAGGCTGGGACTTAACTTTTCCTATGCCGTCCAGCCAAGACCAGAAGGGCTTGCCCAGGCATTTATCTTAGGTAAAACATTTATCGGAGATGACAATGTTTGCCTTATCCTGGGAGATAATATCTTCTACGGTCATAATCTTTCGGACATATTAAAAAGATCCGTTCGTCTGGAAAAAGGAGGCAGGATTTTCGGCTACCTTGTTCGTGATCCTGAGCGGTATGGAGTGGTGGAGTTTGACCGGGATGGAAATGTAATAGGAATTGAAGAAAAGCCGGAAAAACCAAAATCGAATTATGCTGTTCCCGGGCTTTACATTTATGATAATGATGTAGTGAACATAGCTGCGGATATAAAACCTTCTGAACGCGGAGAGCTTGAGATTACAGATGTTAATATGGAATACCTTAAAAGGGGAGAGCTTAAAGTAGAGCTTTTAGGCAGAGGTTTTGCATGGCTTGATACAGGAACCCATGAAGCCCTGCAGCAGGCGGCCAGTTATGTACAGGCTATCCAGGAGCGTCAGGGACTCAGAATTGCAAGCATAGAAGAGATTGCCTTTCGCCTTGGATATATTGATCATATGCAGCTTGAAAACCTTGCAAAAGATATGCTGAAAAATGAATACGGTCGGTATCTTATGGATATAGTTGCTGAAACCAGGGGATGAGAAAATAAAAGGCCACTTTTTAAGAAAAGTTTTGAATTTTAGGTATTAAGTTTTGATAAACTCGTAAAAATTATCACCGATGGTGCCCGCAGGAAATGCCCTTGGGGTGCTAAGTAGAAAGTTCCATATACCCCCGCTAAAAATCAGCGGGATAAAAAGGCGCAGGGATTTTTCAGAGACGAGGCAATACATGTAGTATGCCGAGTGTCTGAAAAACCGATGCAACGCAGCAGATGGGACTTTCTACGACACCATCTGATTATGGAGGATTAAATGGATTATAAGAAGACACTAAACCTTCCGGCGACAAAGTTTCCGATGAAGGCAAATCTGGCTAAGCGGGAGCCGGAGCAATTAAAATACTGGGAAGAAAGCCGTTTGTATGAGAAGATCAGAAGTGCTTCAAAGGGAAGCGAACTTTTTATTCTTCACGACGGACCGCCATATGCAAACGGAAATATACATATCGGTACGGCTTTGAATAAAATCTTGAAAGACATTATTATTCGCTCGCGGCAGATGGACGGTTTTGATGCGGTTTATGTTCCCGGGTGGGACTGTCATGGTCTTCCCATTGAGCATAACGTGGACAAAGAGCTTGGAGCTAAAAAGAAAGATCTTTCAATGGCCCAGGTCCGAAAGTTGTGCAGGTCATATGCGGAAAAATTTATCGACATTCAGCGGGAAGAGTTTAAAAGGTTGGGTGTAATGGGTGAATGGGAAAATCCATACTTAACCATGAACTATGCTTACGAAGCTACAATTGCAAGGGAGTGCGGGAAATTTGCGCTTAACGGAAGTCTTTTCAGGAGCAAAAAGCCTATATACTGGTGTTCTACATGTCAGACTGCTCTGGCGGAAGCAGAAGTAGAATATCACGATGAGAAGTCCCCGTCGATTTTTGTTAAATTCCCGTTGCAAGATGACATCAGCAGTGAAGTAAAAGGAGTCCCAGATAAATCAGATAAAAAAGTATTTGTTGTGATCTGGACAACAACCCCATGGACTATCCCGGCAAATATGGCCATAGCCCTTCATCCTGATTTTGAATATGTTGCAGTTGATGTCGGCAATAACGAAGTTTTTATCATGGCCGAAGAACTTGTGGAAAGCTGTATGAGCACCTTTGGCATTACTGACTATAAAATTCTTGCGAATATTGATCCGAAAATGCTTGAACGAAAAAAATGCATGCATCCTATTTATAACCGGGAATCGATTTTGATTTTAGCCGATCATGTTACACTTGAGGCCGGCACAGGTTGTGTCCATACAGCTCCGGGACACGGCCGCGAAGATTATGAGGTAAGCCTGCGGTATGACATTGATGTCTATTCTCCAATAGATGACAAGGGCTGCTTTACACAGGATGTTGAATTTTTCAGCGGACAGTTTGTCTTTGATGCAAATAAAAATGTTAATGCAAAGCTTAAGGAAAACGGCGCACTCCTTTCGGAAGAAACAATTGAACATTCATATCCACATTGCTGGCGATGCAAAGAGCCGGTTATTTTTCGTGCGACGCCCCAATGGTTTATATCCATGGATAAGACAGGTCTAAGAAAGAAAACCCTTGAAGAGATCGACAGGGTCGAGTGGATTCCCAGCTGGGGCAAGGAAAGAATATACAGCATGATTGAAAATCGACCCGACTGGTGTGTATCCAGGCAGAGGGCCTGGGGTGTGCCTATAACCGTTTTTTATTGTGACAAGTGTGAAGCACTGCATATCAGCCAGGAAATAATCGATAGTATTTGTACTGCATTTGAAAAACATGGCGCAGATATCTGGTTTGAAAAGGATGCGGAAGAATTTCTGCCAGGGGGGGCGGTGTGCGAAAAGTGCGGAAACACATCTTTTGTTAAGGAGACCGATATTCTGGATGTATGGTTTGATTCCGGTGTGAGTCATGCAGCAGTACTTGAACAACGTTCTTATCTAAAATGGCCTGCCGATCTTTACCTGGAAGGGAGCGACCAGCACAGGGGGTGGTTCCACAGTTCGATTCTAACCGCTGTCGGAACAAGGGGAGCCGCACCTTATAAGGCTGTGCTAACCCATGGATATGTTGTTGATGCACATGGAAAGAAGATGTCCAAGTCTCTGGGGAATATTGTTGCTCCAATAGAAGTTATAAACAAGTATGGGGCGGAGATATTACGACTCTGGGTTTCCGCATCTGATTACAGGGATGATATTCGCATTTCCGAAAAATTTTTAAAGCAGCTAAGCGATGCCTACCGAAGGATAAGAAATACTTGCAGGTTCCTGATAGGCAACCTGTCGGATTTTAATCCTGAAAAAAATTCGATTTCATATGAATCGATGCCGGACATTGACAGATTTGCTTTGCACCGGCTTTCCGAACTGATCGAAAAAACCCGGGAAGCTTATAATACATACGAATTTCATCTGGTTTACCATGCGCTTTATAATTATTGTACCCTTGATCTATCTGCATTTTATTTAGATATTCTCAAGGACAGACTGTACACATCTCCGGCTACATCAAAAGAAAGGAGAAGTGCCCAGACCGTCATGTACAGCATGCTCGATTCCATGGTGCGGCTGATGGCACCGATACTGTCATTCACAGCAGAAGAGATCTGGAGTTTTATGCCGGAACAAAAGGCAAAAGAGGAAAGCGTTCACATGGCATCTCTGCCTGAAGTAAATGAAGAGTGGAAAGACGAAAACCTGGCAGGAAAATGGGAACGTTTGCTTGAAATTCGCTCAGAGGTGACAAAAGCTCTCGAAGAAGCCAGGGCCAAAAAACTTATCGGGCATCCCCTTGATGCTGCTGTAACAATTTCATGCAGCAAAGAGCTTCATGACATACTGCATTTGTATGCAGATGATTTAAAGTCTATATTCATTGTTTCTAAAGCAACCCTGGTTGACGGCGAAAGGCTTATCGACGCATATGAAAGCAGCGATATAGAAGGTTTGTCAGTTAAGGTTGAAGTCGCTGAAGGTGACAAGTGCGAGCGATGCTGGATGCATGAACCTTCGGTTGGAACCAGTTCGGACCATCCTGCAATTTGTGACCGGTGCCGACAGGCGTTGGATCGTATAGCGCAGGAAGAACCGGTATGAAAGTATTTAACAGCAAATATATGAGACTTGCCGGTGTTGCCGGATTAATTGTGATCGTTGACCAGATAACAAAGGCATTGATTTTAAAATCAATGCCTCTTTATCATTCAGTGCCGGTCATACCCGGATTTTTGAATATTACTCATATTCAAAATCCAGGCGGAGCCTTTGGTTTTCTGGCAAATCAAAGTTCAAGTTTGCGAACCATAGTATTTCTTTTGATTTCATCACTGGCTGTCGGGTTAATCTTCTGGTTTTATAAAAATACACCAAAGACACATCCGTGGCTTGCCAATGCTTTTGCTATGATTTTCGGTGGCGCCATCGGCAACCTGATTGACAGAATACGTTTTAGAAAGGTGGTCGATTTTCTTGATATTTACCTGGGCGATTTGCACTGGCCTGCTTTTAATATTGCAGACAGCGCCATATCCATAGGAATTGCAATTTTTATTTTTCATCTTCTATTTAAAAAACTACCCGAGTAGAGACATTCGAAAAGTGCCGTTTCGAAGTCTGCGCTTATCTGCAAAGGCCTCAAATAGTAAAGGAGAGTTTTGATATGAAAAAATTCGTTTTGGTTTTGATGGGAATTGGAAT
>JASJGP010000035.1:0-11460 GCA_033791485.1 Desulfobacterales bacterium
GCTGCGCCTTGCACCCCAAGGGCACTTCCTGTGGGGCGTATATGGAACTTTCTACTTAGCACCCCAAGGGCATTTCCTGCGGGCACCATCGGTGATATTTTATTACGACGCCATCAAAATTTACCGGATTCAAGTTTCCTACAAAAGAAATCAACCTTTTTTTTAATTGTAGCATCTTTTCTTAAACCCTTTTCAACTGCGCTTATTGAATGAAGAGCTGTGGCATGGTATCGGTTGAAACTTTTTCCAATAGCCTGGAGGGATAAATCTGTGTACTTTCGCGACAGATAAATAGCTATCTGTCTCGGCTGAACTATGATTTGCTTGCGGGAAGATGAAACAATATCACTTACCGAAACCCGGTAATTTTTGCATACCAGCTTTTTGATGGTATTTATCGTAATCGTTTTGCGACTGCGAACTATGTTTTTAACCACGCTTGCGGCAAGACTTAGGTCGAGAGGCACACTCAAAAGGGAAGATTTGGCGGTGACACCAAACAACCCGCTTTCAAGTTGTCTAACGTCATCAGTAAGTTCGGAAGCTAAATAACTGGTGACGTCTTCGGGTATATTATACCCTTTTGCCATTGATTTTTTCTTTATTATCCTTACCCTTGTTCTGAAATCCGGCGGTTCAATCATTGAAATAAGACCGCTTGACAGGCGTGAACGCAATTTGTCATTTAATTTGGGAATATCGGCAGGCAGATAACAACTGGAAAAAATAATTTTCTTATTTGATTCAAACAGACTATCCAGCGTCAATGCAAGTTCTATCTGGGTGCGTTCTTTGCCGGTCAGATAATGTACATCTTCTAAAAGCAATACATCACATTTGTTTCTGTACTTGCTTTTGAATTTTTCAATACAATTATTCCGAAAAGCGTGAATCATCTCATTACTGAAATCTTCAGCAGTAACATAATAGACACGATCTTTCGGGTATCTATCCAGAATATGATGCCCTATGGCCTGGGACAGATGGCTTTTGCCCATTCCGGTACCGGACAATAAAAACAGGGAATTCTGGTAGGTATCTTTTTTTGATGCCAGTGACAATGACGCTGAATAAGCAAAATCATTATTGTTTCCAACGACAAACTGATCAAAAGTAAATTCCTTTCGCAAAAAGCAGCCACCACTCTGGCAAATATCTATATTGGGAAGGGATAGTTGAAGTTTTTGTTTTACTTTTTTACGAATATTACCATTACCGTTTCCACCGGAAACGGTAATTGAGAACTCACAGTCTTTTCCCAAGGCCTTTTTTACCTCTGAATCAATAATCGAACTATAGTGGTCCTGAACCCGTTTTTTAGAGAAAGAATTGGGGGATGATACAACAAGACAATCTTTGTCATTTTTAATATATTGTAAAGGTTCAATCCACATTCTAAAACTGTGACCGGGAACATGCTCTTTAATCACAGTTTTAATTTCATTCCAAGCAGTTTCCATAGTATTTTTTTCTTTGATTTTTTTAAAAAAGAAATTAACGCGTTGTTTTTAAATAAAAATTCTGTAAATAATAACGAAGTCAAACGATTTGGCAGGTTTTTCTTCAGATTTCTTAAAAGACGTTAATATTATGTCTGAATTTTTAAGGCATCTTGCAAATCATGTCAAACCCGGTAAACAGGGTTTTTCATCTCATTAATAGCAAGTTATGAACATTTTATATAAGTCTGTTTATATTACCTTTATTCAACATAAAACAGACAACCTCTTTTAAATACAACCTTTTAATTATTAGTATTTTATTTAAACATTTTAGACATATCCAGCAGTATTAACAAAATTATAATAAAAGATAACCCTCTTAAAATCTAACAATACCTTCTATTTTCTTTCATTTATGAATAATTTATTTCAAGAAAAATATTTTTTTTCTACATCAAACTATGGGTTGGAATTTGTTGATAAAAATTTATTTGCTCTGTAGAATAAACTTGATAGCCTTGTAAAAAGTCTTGAGTTTAAGATTTTGGATTATCGAACCCTTTCCATCAACTAATTCGGAGGAGAACCAAGATTCTAATATGAAAAAATACCGTCCAATAATAGGGATCACCATGGGCGATCCCGTCGGCATAGGCCCTGAGATCATACTTTCAGCCCTGATCAATCCTTTGATTTATGAGTTGTGCAGGCCGCTTGTTATAGGAGATATGGAAAGGTTGAAAGTTTTAAAAAGCAATCTTAAATTTAATTCTGTAGAACAGCCAAAGACCGGTGTGTATCAATGCGGTTGTGTTGACGTTGTCAGCACTTATAAACTCGATCCCGGTCAAATATTATGGGCCGAGCCCACTGCCTTAACAGGAAAGGCGATGATAAGTTATATCACATCGGCAATAGACATGGCGCTACAGGGAAGCATTGATGCAATGGTCACATGCCCCATAAACAAGCAGGCAATGCATATGGCAGGATTTTTTTACAACGGACACACTGAACTCCTTGCTGAAAAAACAAAAACTGCCGGTTTTGCCATGATGCTTGCAGGTGACAAACTTCGAGTGGTTCTCGTAACAATACATATTCCTTTAAAGGATGTACCACTCGTTCTTTCAAAAGAAAAGATACTTCAAACCATCGTAATTACCGGCTCTTCTCTAAGAACGCGCTTCGGACTTGTAAATCCGAAAATCGCCGTAGCCGGACTTAATCCCCATGCAGGTGAAGCAGGCATGTTTGGAGATGAAGAAGAGCGCATTATACTTCCGGCTGTTAACCTTGCAAAAAGTCAGGGCTTTGATGTTGTTGGGCCTTATCCACCTGATACAATATTTTATCATGCTCAAAAAGGTCTTTATGATGCTGTTATTTGCATGTATCATGACCAGGGGCTTATTCCTTTTAAGATGGTTCATTTCACAGATGGCGTAAACACAACCCTTGGCCTTCCGATAATCAGAACTTCTGTTGATCATGGGACAGCTTATGATATTGCAGGCAAAGGCATCGCTGACCCGGGCAGTTTGACCGCTGCTATAAAGATGGCAGCCGAACAGGCAGCATTAGCAGGTAAAACAAAATAAAAGATATGCAATCTAACAAAATCATTATACGCGGTGCAAGGCAGCACAATTTAAAGAATATCAATCTTGAGCTGCCTCGAAATAAACTGATTGTTATTACGGGTCTTTCCGGGTCCGGGAAGTCGACACTTGCATTTGATACACTTTATGCCGAAGGACAGCGCAGGTATGTTGAATCTCTCTCCACCTATGCACGCCAGTTTTTAGAACGCATGGAAAAGCCAGATGTTGATTTAATTGAAGGTTTATCCCCTGCCATTGCAATTGAACAAAAAACAGCAAGCCACAACCCAAGATCAACTGTGGGAACAGTTACGGAAATATACGATTATCTCAGACTCCTTTTTGCCAGGGTCGGAACGCCCCACTGCCATATCTGCGGAAAACCGATTACTTCACAAACAATCGATCAGATTGTAAGCCAGGTTTTGTCACTTCCTCAAGGGAGCAAAATTATTATATTATCCCCTCTGGTTTCAAACCAGAAAGGAACACATGAAAAACTCTTTAAATGGCTGAAAAAGGAAGGGTTTGCACGTGTCCGTGTAGATGGAAAGACTTTTGATATAGAAGATATTTCTTCACTTAAAAAAAATATAAAGCATACCATCGATGTGATTGTTGATAGACTGGTTGTAAAAGGGAAAATAAAAAATCGCCTGGCCGATTCCCTGGAACTGGCTCTGGCACAATCAGATGGACTTGTTGAAGTCGATGTCCTTGGCAAAGAGTCGATTTTATTCAGCGAAAAGGCAGCATGTATCGATTGTGGCATAAGTTACCCTGAATTTACACCCGCCAGTTTTTCTTTTAATTCACCCCAGGGAGCATGCCCAAAATGTGACGGTCTTGGCTCCACAACGGAATTCGATCCTGATCTTATCATCCCGAATCATGAGCTTTCATTAAGGGAAGGAGCTGTAGCCATGTGGGCCAACAGGAATACCGTGCACTTCACCGATTTTCTGGATGCCCTCACCACGCACTACGGAGTAGATATCTACACACCTTATATAGAGCTTCCGGAGCATTTTAAAAATGTCCTTCTATACGGCTCTGGAAAAGAAGAAATCACCTTTTATTTTGAACAGAATAATCGTCGTTTTAGCTATAAAAAAACCTTTGAAGGTGTCATTAACAGGCTTAAGCGACGTTACATGGAGACTGATTCATCCTGGGCCAGAGATGAAATAAGGCGCTATATGAATTTCAAGCCATGCTCTGAGTGTGAAGGTGCAAAATTAAATATAGCAAGCAGGTCTGTAAAGGTCGCAGGCTTTACCATATCTGATATAACAGCGCTTTCTATTGCAAAAGCTCATTTATTTTTCAGACAGCTTAAACTAAGAGGCAAAAAGAAGATAATAGCCGAAAGAATTCTTAAAGAAATTATCGAAAGGCTTGGCTTTCTTGAAAACGTAGGACTGTCCTATCTTACTCTCGACAGATCAGCCTACACACTGTCCGGCGGTGAAAGCCAGAGAATTCGCCTTGCAACACAGATCGGATCGAAATTAACAGGCGTTCTCTACGTTCTTGATGAACCAAGCATCGGTCTTCACCACAGGGATAATCAGCGGCTTCTTGGAACCCTTTTGAAAATGCGCGACCTTGGCAATACGGTACTTGTTGTAGAACATGATGAAGAAACAATCCTTGCTTCCGATTATATAATAGACATGGGACCCGGGGCCGGAATGAAAGGCGGCCAGGTCGTATTTGCCGGAACACCAAAAGCGCTTCTTAAAGATAAAAATTCATTAACAGGCCAGTATATTTCAGGTAGAAAAAACATTGAAGTCCCATCAAAACGTCGTCCTGGAAATGGAAAAAATCTTATCATAAAAGGAGCTTCAAAAAATAACCTTAAAAATATAGATGTTGAGTTTCCTCTTGGCAGTTTTATATGCGTTACAGGTGTATCCGGATCAGGCAAGTCAACCCTTGTACTTGAAACATTATGCCGCCTTCTGTCACAAAAGCTTTACCATACCAGGATACCTGCCGGTGATCATCGGGATTTTCTCGGGCTTGAGTATATTGATAAGGTGGTTAATATCGATCAATCCCCAATAGGGAGGACGCCTCGCTCGAATCCGGGCACCTATACCGGTGTTTTTACATTTATAAGAGAACTTTTTTCAAGAACCCCGGAAGCCCGTGTGCGTGGCTACAAACTAGGACGCTTCAGTTTCAATGTAAAAGGGGGAAGGTGCGAAGCCTGCAGGGGTGACGGAATTATTAAAATTGAAATGCATTTTCTGCCGGACGTTTATGTTTCATGTGACGTGTGCCACGGAAAAAGATATAATCGCGAAACCCTTGAAATAAAATACAAGGGGAAAAATATTGCGGACATTCTTGATATGACGGTAAATCAGGCCTATGTTTTTTTTGAAAAAATTGGAAAAATCAGGACTAAGTTAAAAACCCTGGTTGACGTCGGCCTTGGATATATCCATATAGGCCAGCAGGCTACAACTCTATCAGGAGGAGAAGCTCAGCGGGTTAAACTTTCCCGGGAGCTTAGCAAGAGGGGGACAGGCAGAACTGTATATATCCTTGATGAACCGACCACCGGACTGCACACTGATGACATAAAAAAACTTCTAAGTGTGTTAAACACTCTTGTTGAAACAGGAAATACGGTCATTGTTATAGAACATAACCTTGATGTCATAAAGACGGCCGATTATATTATTGATCTTGGCCCTGAGGGTGGAGATGAGGGGGGATATATAGTGGGGTGCGGGACTCCTGAAGAAATAACTAAAGTTAAAGCATCTTATACTGGACATTTTTTGCAAAAGCTTCTGTAAATAATAAAACAGGGCTTTGTTAAAAAAACAAAGCCCTGTTTTATTTTAGATATAAAAACCTTTTTTAGTGAGCAAACAGCGCTGCAATTGAAGCTGCCTGGGGGTGTGCGTAGATAAGAATCAGTGAAACGACCAGTGCATAAATACACAGTGATTCGATCATGGCAAGACCGATCAGCATGGTAACCGTAACCTTACCTGACGACTCGGGATTTCTGGCAATACCCTCAACAGCAGATTTAAGACCAATACCCTGGCCAATGCCACAACCAAAGGCTGCAATTGCAATCCCAAACCCAGCCGCAGTCACACACGCGATAAAAAACTCTAATGCTTTTAATTCCATAACTCTATTCTACCTCCTTAGTTAGATTTATTGGGCTTCTTCCATGAACCCATTAAAAAATTAAATTAAACACTATTGATCTAAATTATCCAACCGCTTAGGGTTCGCACAAGTAAGCGTTTACAGGTACTGCAGATGTGCGTGATCAGGGCGACCAGCTATAGTCTGCTATGCTGGTTGTCCTGATCACGTTCAGATGCTGTGCCTGTGAACGCTTATCAAGAATCTAGTGCGCATGTTCCATAGCGCCTGAAAAATAAATGATCGATAGTAAAAAGAATACAAATGCCTGAACAAGGGCAACAAAGATGCCGAGCGCCATTATCGGAAGCGGGGCAAAGAATAGACCTGCCAGCCCAAAAAGAATACTCAATACAATTTCATGCCCCATCATATTGCCGAAAAGACGAAAGGTCAAAGAAAGTATTCGAGCCAGATGGCCAATTACTTCAATTATAAATATTAATGGGCTCATCCACCATACGGGCCCCAGAAAATGCTTAATATATTTTACGCCATGATATTTAATACCTATGATGTGTGTGAAAACAACAACTGTGATGGCACAAGCAAGTGTTGTGTTTATGCTTGCAGTCGGAGGAAAGAATCCGGGAATGAGACCCATCAAGTTACATGTTAGAATATAGATAAATACAGTTGCAATGATAGGAAAGAGCCACCTGCTTTCCTCTCCGGCAGTATCAACCATGAATTCTTCGATACCGGAAACGACAATCTCAAAAAAATTCTGCCCTTTCCCTGGAATCATGCTTATACCCTTGACTGCAATGGAGCCAAGAACGATAAGAATAATCATAACAACCCATGTATAAACCACATGGGGGTATGCATGGGCAAAGTGACCCAGACCGATCAACTCAAACAGTTTGACAAAAAAGAGATATGGATGTTCCATCCTTAAACCGCCTCCTTGAATATTAGTTTTGTTAGTTCGTACATGGTTGCAAGGGTAATACTGGCCACCACCACTGAAAGACCAACGATAAGCCCCAGTGGATGAACGAGGCTTTTTGATATAAGCACAAAAATAATAAATCCGCTGGCAATAAAACGGATATAATATTTGGCTAAAATTACATTGTGAGAAGAAAGTTGCGGGGGTGTCAAGGCATTTTTCAGCGTTCTTGAGAGCAGGTGAAAATTCACCGTAACAATCAACCCCCCAAAGATTATCCCCCTGGCAAAATCAGGAGGTGACATTATTAATCCCAGAATGGTTGCAATAAAAAATATAATCCAGTTTGTACATGTTACAAATTTAACAAGTCGCTGCTGTATTTGCATGGGTTATAATTTTCTGCTTTTTTTTATTGCGAGCCCTATATTCCTGTATCCAGCCGCAATCCCAAGTCCAAGGCCTATGAGTGTCAACCATGGAGTTGTATAAAATACATTTCTGTCAAGATATACTCCAATGGCAAGGCCAATAACAATAGAAAGGGATATGGAAAAACCCAGACTGCTATAATAACCAAGCTCTCTTATGTAACGTCTGGTTTCCCTTTTCATTTAAAAAAGAATACCTTCTTTACTAAAAAAGCTCAAAACCTGAAGCCTTTTTGAACAAAAACCGAGTAACATATGTTCATTGGCAAGTCAATGCTAAATTGACGCTAAATTGACAATTTTCTCTATTATAATTTAATGGCATTTGCATCAAATACCGGTCCGTCAAGACACGCATGCAGGTATTTTTCTGATGCTTCTCCCGGCTCAACCGCACACCCAAGGCAGGCCCCCATACCACAGGCCATCATTGTTTCCACCGAAACCTCGCATTTAACGGCAAACTTCTGTGAAAGAGCGATTACAGATTTCAGCATTTCCGGTGGTCCGCATGCATAAAGAATATCCGGCGGCTTTTCAGCCAGCGCCATTTCCAGTAGATGGGTTACCATACCTTTGCTTCCAGCACTACCGTCATCGGTTGTCAGCTGGACGGTCATTTTTAGCTGACCGAAATCATCAAGACACAAAATGTCATCTTTTGATCTTCCACCTAAAAACATATGGCATAGTGAAATATCCACCTCATTATTTTTTAATTGAGAAGCCAGAAAAACTATTGGAGCCACCCCTATTCCACCTGCGACCATAAATATGCGGCTAATATTTTTCGGAAGGGAGAATCCGCTTCCCAGGGGACCGAGAATGTCTATCGACTCATTTTTTTTAAGCGCAGATAGCTTTTGGGTAAACTTTCCAACAACCTTGTAAAGAATTTCTATACCCTTAAATTGTCCATTTCTGGAAATAAGTTTGTGTATTGAAAAAGGTCTGCGAAGCAGGGGTTCAATTCCACCGCAAAGACGCAACATGACAAATTGACCTGGTTTTGCCTCGGAATATTCTCTTTGGCAATCCAAGCCGATTTTGAAATATCCGGGGCCGACATTTTTATTCCACAAAACCTGAATTTTTTGCTGAATCAATGGTAACCTCATTTAAAATTATTTTTCTTCAGGATAAATCCATTTTCTTATCTCTGGTACAATGCTCTCATTCCACTTGCCTGAAACTCTCAATTTTATGAATTCCTTAAAAAGATTATCAATCAGGTTGGTTATTTTTTCGTAGAGATAAGCCTTTTCCAGCACCATGCCTTCAATATCTTCACTTGATTCTACCACTGCGGTTTCAGGAATTTTCAAATTGCTGATATTCATGCTTTCGCCTTTAATGGTAAAGCGCCACTCATTGTCACCGGACTTGTATAAAAGATTGATCTCAGTTACCACTGCACCTTTTCCCAGTGACATGATACCTTCTTCAAGACCGGCGTCATCTCCCAGTATGGTAATCGTTTCAACGGCATCATTTATTTTATTTTCCAGTACGATACGGTTACCAATATTTAAGGATACAAGATCCTTTTCTATTTTTTTCAGTCTTTCCCTGTCATTTTCTACGATAAACCATAACCAGGTTAAAAACTCATTTCCTAAAAATTTGTACCGACTGTAAGCAAAAGAAATATCAAGCATTTTTACCCTTCACTTTGTGAATTTTGTTGAAGAAATATTAGACAGGGCATCCCGCTGCGCATGGGTAAGACCTGCTGTTAATTCAGCCATTGTGTATGGAAAAAGCCGGATTGGTGTTAAATTGAAAGATTTTGTAAAAAGAGTTTCAAATTCCTCATTTGCGGCTTTCAGGCTGGAAAAAAACCATATCTCTGAATCTTCATAGTTCCAGAGGATGTCATATACATTCGGCGTTGCAGGGATGCGAAGAATAAGGGCATTTATTACACGGTCCTTTATCGCTGCTTTTTCATCTTTTGAAAAAAAACTTCTCCCGCTTACTGCAAGCAATTTGGCTGCCTCAATTGCAATATGCTTTTTTATTACCTTCGCTGGTATAACTTTCCTGTCAATTCGCATTGAAAAGACCAAATATGTCCCTATGGAAAATGAAGACCCTTTAAAACCCGGTTTAAAAGGGTTTTCAAAAGATGTCCATCCGATAGTTTTTTCAACCGGGTTCCCGTCTATCTCAGAGATTATGTTTTTTTTCAGCCCGTCCGCAACTGTCTCAAGAATCTGCCCCTCGAACTTTCCATCGACCTTATACCGTGCCATTGAAACTGTTGATGATAAAAAACCCATACTAATAGACTCCGTATTTTTATTCAGTGAATATCACTCAAAAGAAATAAAATATCTTATCCCCATTTCCCACAGCTTGTGAAAGTTACACTTTTTACACATAAAATCATAAAAAGTACAAACTAAATTTGATGCTCTCATAAAAAGTCCCAATTCCGTCACTCCGGCGAAAGCCTGAGTCCAGAAGCTATTGAAATGACTGGAATTCAGCTTCCGCCGGAATGACGAAAAGAGTTATTTCCCGACTTTTTCCGACGCTATCAAAACGGTTAGTTGTTTAAATTACGTGGCCATAGCTGCAAGAATATGTGACTTTTATAATTAACGTATTTGTGATATGATTCCAAAAATTAATCTAAAAAGCTGTGCAAAGTTGGTTTTAACTGTACGGAAAGAAAAATAGCATGCGTATAGCATTTGTGTCCACTTATCCTCCAATTGAATGCGGTATCGGAACATATACCGCCTTTTTGACAGAAGCTCTTAGAAAGTCTTCAAATGAGGTCCATATTGTCAGCCAGTATGGTGCTGAAGGAAGACATGTTTACCCATCATATTCTCCCGGAGAAAACGGAATTGCCGGAAAGATTTTTAATGCAACTATTAAAGTTACCCCCGATCTTGTCCATATTCAGCACGAATTTGGTCTGTTTGGTGAATTAGATGGGATTGCCGTACTTGAATTGATTTATCGTCTTAAATCCACCGGCACGCCGGTTATTGCAACCTTCCATACTATTCATGAAAAACCTGAGTTTCGAAAGGCGCTAATCATAAGAACCATGTGCCGGGAACTGGACGGCATTATTGTACATGAACAAAAACACGTCAACATATTACAGACGGTTTTTAATATAAATCAGTCAAAGATTTCTCTTATTCCACATGGTGCAAGAGAGATGCATCCGATTCCTGATGCCAAGAAAAAACTTAATCTTGAGGGCAGGAAAGTAATTCTGCTGGCGGGGTATTTTCGCCCGACTAAGTGTTTTGACAGGATTGTAGATCTTTTCCCGCAGATAGTTAAAAAAGTTCCGGATGCCTGGCTGGTACTGTCCGGAAAACTCAGGGTGCTTGAATTCAGCGAATACCGCGCAATGCTTTTTGAAAAAATAAATAACTCACCTGCAATAGATCATATTGAAGTATTACGGGGCCAGTTTCCCCAGAAAACTTTTGATACAATTCTAAGTGCTGCTGATATAGTGGTTTTGCCATATACTGACGGAGCCCAGAGCGGCATAATGGCACATGCAATGACCTTTGGCAAACCGGTGGTTACATCGAATCTTCCGGCTTTTGTCGATATCCTTAAAAAGTCGGAAATAGGGTTTTATGCACAAACCGATGACCAATATGTTGACAGTATTGTAACACTGCTCACTAATCCGGAAGTATACAAAAAGTGTTCCCAAAATGAACTGATTCATATCAAAGAAAATATTTCCTGGGACATTGTTGCACAACAGGCCCTTAATGTTTATGAACAGTTTGACCTTAAACTGGGATGTAAAACCCGGTACGTATTTGAAGGGGAATAGGAATAAATTTATATGTTTAAACGCTGTGAAGCAAATCCTTTAATTTGTCCGTCCGATGTAAAACCTTCAACCGAAGGATATC
>JASJGP010000036.1:0-2753 GCA_033791485.1 Desulfobacterales bacterium
ATCCATTTATGTTCCTGTTTCAGTAGCTTTAAAGTCTCTTCACCTGATATTCCGGGCATTTTCAGATCTACAAGGGCAATGTCTATCGGATTATTTTTTGCAGCTTCAATTGCTTTTTCGCCACGATTTACTGCGATTACATTAAAGTCTCTTAATTCAAGGCTTTTGCTGATTGATTCAAGGAACTGCTCCTCATCATCCACTATTAGAAGATTAATTTTTTCTTTTTCCATGTTATAACTCCCTGGTTTAGGTTCTAAATTAATAACTAAATCTTAATAGCTGGTGGGAGCATTTCCGGTCGTGAAAGGATGTTTTAATGACACTTATTATAACGACCGAAATACGCTCCCACACAGCGGGGTCGGCTATATTACATGCTAAAAATTCCAAACCATTGCCAATATCCGAAAAACACCCACAGCCAGAGAACTGCCATGCTCAGGACAAAAACAGCGGCGCCGTGAACCATAAAGTCCTTCATTGTAACCAGTTGTTCTCCGGTTTCAGGATCTCTCGCCATACTATAAACGATTGCGTTATTAGGTGTTCCGATGATAAGCATGTGAGCAAATGAAGAAGCAAAGGCTGTAGACAATCCAACAGTTAGGGGGGATGTCCCGGAAAGGGTGGCCATTGGAACAGTTATGGGCCCTACTGCAGCTACAGTAGCTCCATCGCTCATAAAATTGGTTAGAATACCGGTGATAAAGCTGGTGGACATACAAAGTCCAACTCCTTTTGTTAAGGTTTCGGGAAGTATGGAAATAAAACTGCTCGCAAGCCAGAGCGCAGCGCCGGTGGAGGCCAGGCCAACTCCCATTGCACTTGCTGCAGCATAAAGCGCCACAACATCCCAGTGAATACTGTTTATATCTTTCCAGCGCAGGATGCCCAGAATATTTAAAAGGACAAGGCATAATATAACAGGCCCGCCCATTCCAACCTTACTCGAAAAGGCAACCCACAGTATGATCACAAGTATCAGCACGGCTGCGGCTTTATACTCGTCGGGTGTCATCTTGCCGATTTTTTCTCCTTCCCGTTTTACCTCGGCTGCCACATTGAGCGTTTTAACCTTGACTTTCTTCCGAAAAGCAATAAGGAAATAGGCCCCAATGGTCAACGCCATTACAGGCACAAAGGGAAGTCCCATTTTTACCCACTGGCCAAACGAAATGCTAATGCCGTAATCTGAAAAAATTCCAAGCATGACTGCGTTACGGCCTCCTGCAGCGGGCGATCCCGGACCTCCTATATTTGCACAGAATGTCAGCATTAAAAGAAGCATGAGTACCAGCCCCTTGTCTTTTTTCATACCGGCTGTTTTAATTGCTCCCAGATACACCAGCATTAAAATCGGAGCTATAAAAGCCACCAGGGCATGTTCTGAAAGAAATGAGGCTGATACTGCCAGAAGGGGTGCAAAAATAAGTGCAAACTTACGAAGTGATGTACTGGTACCCAGAAGCAATATTCCGATCCGTCGATCCAGGCCTGTTTTACTGATGGCTGCGGCAAGGGAAAGAACACCGAAGATAAAAATAACCGAGTCCTTGGCATATGCTTTTGCTACCATACTGGGTGGAAAAATTCCAAAAAAATACATCAGCACACCCACAAGTAAAGCGGTGATGCCGATTGGAACAGCTCCGGTTGCCCAGAAAAGAGCGGCCACAATAAGCACACCAATCATAACCTTTGCCCTGAAGGCAATCTTATCCACTCCAGGAGCTGTTTTTACGATTGTTCCGTCCGCTGCTTTTGTTTTGGTATACAATTTTGCTTTTTTCCCATAGTACTCTACAATTGTCTGGCCTTTTTCCATTTTTCGATATTCCGCATATCCGGCAATACTTTCGCTTAGATTGCCGGTCTTCTTGACAGATAAAAAGGTTGTGAGTTGATTCGGGGCCGGTATAAGTACCATGGTTAAAAAAAGGATAGCTCCAAGGAGAATGACTCCAGGGCGGGCGTTTTGTACTCCAATGAGCCAGTTTTTAAGGCTTGTTCTTTGGACGTCGGGGATTTCATTTCTGGCCATTGCATAGACCCGTTCCTTGCTTGCGGCCTTGATCTCTTTAATTAATTCATCCAAAGCGCAGGGCTTTTCAATATAAGAAAATACATCGAATTTTCCGGTAACCCTTGCCGATTCAATGCTGCCATGACCTGTATGCATGATGACCTGGACTTCGGGCCTGATCTTTTTTAACTCTTTTAATGTCTGAATTCCGTCCATTCCGGGCATTTTCTGGTCAAGGACGACCACTTCAGGATTTTCGTGACGCACAATTTTAATGGCATCTTCTCCGTTGCTTGCGTCCAGAACGTCGAATCCTCTTAGGCCAAGCTGCTTCGCCAGGTTTTCACGGAACCGGTCTTCATCATCGATTAATAATACCTTCAGCTTTTGGTCATTTCCGTTTGCTGTTTTCTGCTCTTCCATAATCCTTCCTTTTGTTTAAAAAGTTTTTGTTATTCATTCGCTAAGAATTATTTTCAAGATTTTTGTAATAAAAAATAATATGAGAAATCAGCTTCTTCGGTTTATTCAAGTTAGATTTTCAGGTTTCATTATTTCATCATGTTCTGCGAATCGGCAATGATATCATAAATGAAGTTCCGGCGCCTTCTAAAGACTGAACATCAATTGTTCCGCCAAGTGATTCTATAATGTTAAGTGAAACACTCAGGCCAAGTCCGGTTCCCTTTCCAACTTCCTTTGTAGTGAAAAAGGGGTTAAATATATC
>JASJGP010000037.1:0-2732 GCA_033791485.1 Desulfobacterales bacterium
AAATACAGGATAACCAAGCTTTAATCTGCCGCCACCGCTCTTCTTATTATATGCATCGTATTCATATTCCCAGTCGTAAAGCCTGATACTTGCTGATAACGGAATGTCAAAAAGCCATGGTTCAGTGAACCCTAAAGAATACATCTTTGTCACATCTCCCCACTTTCCACTCACGTCAAGAATATGCCCGCGTCCAAAAAGATTTTTTTGAGATATGGAGCCCGTAGCAAACAGTTTTTCGACGCTGCTGTAACCACCTCCGAAACTAAAACTACCGGTAGGTTTTTCAGCGACATCTAATTTTAACACCATCTTGTCCTCTGAACTCCCTTTTATCGTATTTACTTTAATATCCTGGAAGTAATCAAGTCTATAAAGGTTTCGCACGCTACGTTTTAATCTGGCACCGCTGAAAAGTTCCTGTTCATATACTTCAAGCTGTCTGCGAATCACCTTGTCCCTGGTCTTTGTGTTACCACTTATAATAATTTCTTCAAAATAAACCTGTTTGCCTTTTTTTATATCAAATGTAATATTGACAACCAGCTTATCAAAATCTTTTTCAGTACGTGGAAATATCTCTGCATATGCATAACCCTCATCTGAATAAATATCTTTAAGGAAAATCATATCGTTTTGAACAATCCTTCGGCTGAAAAATTCTTGATTTGATATTTTTATTTTCTCCATAATTTTATCTTTGGCCATTACAAGGTCGCCTTTTATATATACTTTCCCTACTTTAAATTGTACTCCTTCCTTTATTTTAATGGTGATCTCTATATGGTTTTCCTTAAATTCAACCTTCGGTTCCCCTATTTTTGCCTGTATGTAGCCATTGTTTTTATAAAAAGCTTCAAGCCTTGCAGCATCTTCGTTCAAATCTTCCCTTTTTAGATCACCGGACGACGTCAGCCAGGAAAAGAAACCTTTTTCCGATGATTTGAATATTTTTTTCAATTCTTTTTCGGTGTAGGCTTTATTTCCAATAAATTTAATTGTTTTAATCCGAACTTTTTCACCTTCTTCGATTATAAATGTTAAATCCGCCTGATTGTTTTTAAGCTCAACAGTTTTATAATCAACTTTAACATTATGATAATTTTTTTCTTTGTAAAGTGCTTTGATCCGCTCAACATTTTTCTGAACTTCAAATATGTTCAAAATTGAACCTGTTTTAATATTCAGGTTCTCCTTTATTTCTTTTTCATCAAACTTGCTTGAGTTGCCTTTTATTATTATTCTATGGATCGTCGGTTTTTCTTTTACCTTAAAATAAATAGTTTTCCCTTTGGGTGTGCTCTCCGCTTCTATCCGAACATCCTCAAAATAGCCCATTGAATATACGGCTTTAAGATCATTGGAAAGGTTTTTAGATATAAAAAAATCACCTGGTGCAACAACAATAACTCTTTTTATGGCATCAGCTTCAATACGCTTGTTTCCCTTAATAATTATTTTTATGATGACTTCACGTTTAAAAAGCTTAAGGCTTATAGCTCCAGCAAGTTTTTTTACTGCATGTGGAAGATTCTCTATACCTTTACCCTCTGTAGAAAAGACAATCGGAGGAGCAGTTCCGAAAACTTCCAGCATCTTTATGTCCAGGCTGAACTGTTTGCCTATCCATGCCATACTCCCCCAAATGATATAGTCAGCTTCGCTTTTAATACCAAGATTGCGAATTTGGTTTTTACCTTTAGTAGTATTCTCCGTTGTCAAACCTTTATGTTTATCTACTTCAAGTACGGTTACACCATCTTGCTTTAGATGCTTTTTCAACACCTCCGGAATTGAAGTTTGCAGATTTGAATAATCATCGCTACTGTGTATTTCTATAGGGATTATAACTACTGTAACCGGCGTTTTCGCAAATAATGAACTGGAAAAAAAACATATGAATATTAAAATAATCAGGCCTAAGCGTTTGAGCATACAAATCCTTTATAAATGGGAACTTGTTTCAACCAGCAAACCATCAACAACTGTAACACATCGGGACATATAGGACGCGAGTTCTAGATTATGGGTTACAACAACAAGAGTCATATGCAATTCCTTATTTAACTCCAGGATAAGATCATGAACCTGTTGACTGTTTTTTTTATCAAGATTCCCCGTTGGTTCATCAGCCAGAAGAATTACAGGCCTAAGAACCAGCGCTCTGGCCAGGGCAACTCGCTGCTGTTCGCCTCCTGAAAGTTTTCCAACCCTGTGAGACAACCTGTCTTTAAGTCCCACCCTGACAAGTATTTCTTCTGCCGTATCTCTTGCACTGTTTTTGGAATTTCCCTTAATAAGTGCCGGCATCATTGTATTTTCAAGAGCTGAAAATTCAGGAAGAAGATGATGAAACTGGAAAACAAACCCTATAAATTCATTTCTAAATTTTGCAAGCTTTTCTTTTTTAAAAAGAAAAACATCATCCCCCCGGTACAATATTTTTCCATTGTCAGGTCTGTCAAGTGTACCGAGTATGTGGAGAAACGTAGATTTTCCGATTCCGGATGGGCCGACAACAGAAAGTGTTTCACCTGTCTTTAAATCAAAATCGACTCCTTTCAGGATATCCAGGCGTGCTTTACTGCTGTAGAAACTCTTGTATAGTCCTCTAATAGATACTAAATCATCTGAAATAGCCTCTTCCTTGGGACTTTTCCCGTAAATGCCTTTAGTATCAACCATAACGAATTGCCTCAACAGGATCAAGTTTGGAAGCCTGCCGTGCCGGA
>JASJGP010000038.1:0-4214 GCA_033791485.1 Desulfobacterales bacterium
ATAGGAAAGAGAGCCTGTAGACAACCGGATCTGGTATTCACATCACTGTATCATCATGTGACGGACCTGGATAATCTGCGGGCCTGCTATCGAGTATTGGATGGCAATAGAGCTGTCGGTGTGGACGGCGTAACTAAAGAACAGTATGGAGAAAACCTCGAAGAGAATCTACAGACTCTTTCTGACCGGCTGAAGCGTATGGGATATCAACCCCAACCCAGACGCAGGAGCTATATACCAAAGTCGGGCAGTGAAAAGGGGCGGCCGTTAGGAATCAGCTGTTTTGAAGATAAGATAGTTGAACTGGCGGTTAAACGGGTTCTGGAACCGATCTACGAGGAAACCTTCGAAGACAGCAATTATGGGTATCGACCCGAGCGAAGCCAGCATATGTGTTTGGACAAGCTGGGGCGAATCTTCCAGCAGAAGCGAGTTAGCTATTTGGTTGAGTCCGACATCAGATCATTTTTCGATGAAGTTTCTCACAAATGGCTGATTAAGTTTCTGGAGCACCGTATTGGTGACCCCCGCATACTGAGGCTGATCAGCCGCATGCTAAAGGGGGGAATAATGGAAGACGGGCTGGTAAGAGCCAGTGAGAAGGGCACTCCCCAGGGCTCGATCCTGTCCCCACTGTTGTCGAACATTTACCTGCACTATGTGTTGGACCTATGGTTCAGCCATAGGGCCAAGAAGCAGTACCGGGGAGAAGCGTATCATTTTCGTTTCGCCGATGACTTTTTGGCCTGCTTCCAGTACAAAGCAGATGCAGAGGACTTCGAGAATAGGCTAAGTGACAGGCTTGAGGGTTTTGGTCTGGAAGTAGCCAAGGAGAAGACGCATTGCATCGAATTTGGCCGTTTTGCGCGTGCGAATGCACGGAAACGTGGACAAAAACCAGAGGAGTTTACTTTTCTGGGTTTTACGCACTATTGTGGGAAAACCAAGAAAGGATACTTCAAGGTAAAGCGACGTACCAGTCGCAAGAAATTTGCACAAAGCCTATGCGAATTTACGGAATGGGCGCGCAAGAGCAGGAATGTTCTGAGGAAAGGGGAGATGCTCCGCAAGGCCAAAATACGTGTCGGCGGACATCTGAGCTATTACGCCATAACGGATAATTCGGCAAAATGTTCATCCTATCACCACTACGCAACTCGTATTCTTTTCAAGTGGATTAATCGGAAGAGTCAACGAAGTGCGTACGCATGGGAAGGTTACCGTCAGGCACTTAAGTGGGTCGGGTGGCCGCAGCCGAATATCCGCAAAGACCTGAATCCATTTCGTAGGTTTGAGGCCATCTGAATAATTGACCGAAGAGCCGGATGTATGGGAAATCCGCTTGTCCGGTTCCGCGGAGGGACTGGGGAACAACCGAAGGTATGGTTGAGATGTTGTGGCACCGCCGGGAAACCAGGCGGCAAACAGAGAAGACAAACTTCAGCCTATAGCCATGGAAGGCCCCGGTCTACTCGACAACATCGAACGTTGAAAATTGAACATCGAATGATGAAATCGCTTCGCTCCACCAATCTATAAATTGGCAGAATACCTTATTCAAAATTAGACGTTGGACGTTGGACGTTCGATGTTGAATATTCATTTATTTGCTTTAATCCGATTGATTTTTGCAAAATGCGTTTCCTTTGTGAAAGATACCGGTTATTATTGACAATAAGATTTATTATTGATACAAAACTTATTTAAAATACAACCTGATGAATTCGGATTTACCAAATTCATTATAATACAGGACTAATTATAAAAAGATGAATAAATATTTCTGGCCTGATCCGGCGAGTCAGAGCGCATTCCCCATAGCAAGACCCGGATATTCCTTTATAGGTGCAGCGGCCTTTACAACCTTTGTTTTTGCACTTTTAGGCCTTATTATTCCAGCTTTGTTGTGTCTGGCGGCCACTTTTTTTATAATATATTTTTTTAGAGATCCTGATCGCTCTGTTCCTAATGGCGCTGGACTTGTTGTGTCTCCTGCAGATGGTAAAGTTGTAGCTGCGGGCACAGTTGAAAACAGTACATATTACGAAGGGACATGTTTAAAGATAAGTGTCTTCATGTCGTTGTTTAATGTTCATGTAAACCGTATGCCATGTAGGGGAAAAGTTAAGAAAATCATTTATAATCCAGGGAAATTTTTTAGTGCGAATCTGGACAAGGCATCAAAAGAAAATGAACAAAATGCAGTCTATCTTAAGACGGAAGATGGAAAAGAAATATGTACTGTTCAGATTGCCGGCTTGATTGCACGGCGAATAATATGTAAGACGCAAGAAGGTGATGCAGTGGACCGCGGACAACGTTTCGGTATGATATGTTTCGGTTCACGACTTGATGTTTACCTTCCGAAAGATTCAAAGCTTAATGTGGCTGTGGGAGACATTGTAAAAGCAGGCACAACTGTACTGGGAGAATTGACATGAAAAGAATAAAAAGATTTGAGAAAGAAAAATTGCGCCGTGGAATTTACATTCTGCCGAATATATTCACATCTCTTAATATTTTCTGTGGCTTTTATGCTATCATCGTCTCTATAAATGGAAAATTTGTTGCGGCAGCAGTAGCGATTATAATTGCCGGAATATTCGATATGCTGGATGGAAAAATTGCACGCGCTACCAACACTACCAGCAAATTTGGCATTGAATACGATTCGTTGGCCGATCTTATATCCTTTGGCCTTGCGCCAGGGTTGATGATGTACTTGTGGGCGCTCAAACCGTTGGGGAGAATAGGCTGGCTGGCAGCTTTTTTGTTTATGGTGTGCGGCGCACTTCGTCTTGCCAGATTCAACACACAGGTAGGAAGGATAAGCAGCAGTCATTTTGTGGGGCTTCCGATTCCTGCGGGTGCCGGGATGAATGCAGTCATTGTTCTTGTTTTCCACAAGTTAGGCTTGCAGGTTGAATACAATCATGTTTTAATACTTGTGGTATTATATGCTCTTGCATTTTTAATGGTAAGCAACATAAAATATAACAGTTTTAAAAAACCTGAACTGTTTAAAAGGATGAATTTCAATGTATTGGTTACGGCAATTTTAATACTGATCTTTATTGCTGCGCAGCCGTCCATAGCATTATTTATTTTAGGACTCACCTATGTGCTTTCCGGGCCCATCAACATGATTTGGCGACATCTAAAACCAAAGCAGAAAAAAGCCGAAACCCCCGAAATAGACGAGCACAGCACCTCTCCATAGAAATAAAGTAAATCAGGTGTAAACCGGAGACCTTTTACCAAAAATAAATTTAAGCGAACCCTAATACGGGGAACAAAGAAAAGTAATAGCGAAAACACGAAATTTCTATTTTCGTGTTTTCGTTTTTCGTGATAAAGAAGGATTTAATGTTATTATGGTAAAAACTTATGAATTAGCTGTTATTCCCGGTGATGGTACGGGTCCCGAGGTAGTAAGGGAAGGCATTAAAGTCCTGGAAACAGTTGCGGTAAAATGTGGTTTTAAGCTAAATTATAATTATTATAATTTGGGTGGTGACCATTATAAGGAAAGTGGTGAAATTCTACCAGATGATGTTCTTGAGTCACTGGCATCGCATAACGCAATATATCTGGGGGCAATTGGTCATCCTGATGTAAAGCCGGGAATTCTTGAAAAAGGGATTTTGCTGAAAATTAGATTTTATCTTGATCAGTATATAAATCTAAGACCCGTTAAGCTCTATGAAGGAGTTTATACACCGCTAAAGAATAAAGGCCCGGAAGAAATAGACTTTGTTGTTGTCCGTGAAAATACCGAAGGACTCTATGCAGGTGCGGGTGGATGTTTAAAGCGAGGAACTGATGATGAAGTCGCGATACAGGAATCAATCAACACGCGCAAAGGAGTGGAGCGGTGCATCAGATATGCCTTTGAATACTGCAGAAAACGAAACAAGGCAAAAAAGCTTACTCTTTGTGGGAAAACTAATGTGCTGACATATGCGTTTGATTTATGGGAAAGAGTATTTAATGAAGTTGCAAAAGAGTATCCGGATATTAAGGCAGATTATGCCCATGTTGATGCAATATGCATGTGGATGGTAAAAAATCCTGAATGGTTTGATGTAATTGTAACAACAAATATGTTTGGTGATATAATTACAGACTTAGGTGCAATGATTCAGGGAGGAATGGGAATTGCTGCAGGTGGTAACATTAATCCTGAGGGAGTTTCTATGTTTGAGCCTATTGGC
>JASJGP010000039.1:0-2768 GCA_033791485.1 Desulfobacterales bacterium
CGTATTTTGTTTGATGGCGTCAACAAGATCCTCGATAATTCTGTCATATTCCATTTGCAAGTTGCTTGAGACAATAAATAATAATGGTCTTATTGATAATTCAACGTTCCTTGATGGGCTTAATCCATGTGCACCAATAGAAATTGAGGTGGATTAGTCGGGCTAACATATAGATGTTCAATTTTATGGTAACCATCAGCAATTCGGTTGGACTTCGTTACTTTAATCTGAGAAAAGGCCCTAAAGGATTCTATGCCGTATTCTAGCAACAACCCCGATTCTAACGCCATCTTAAATGGCTCCACTTCAAACTACAGCCTATTACTCCGCTATTTGGCCCCCTATATAGCATACGTAGGTATCGCCTCTCTATTTAGCGGTCTGTCGGCTGAATTGAACTACAGTATAAAAATTGTTGTAGTGGCAGCGATATTAATTTGGGCCTGGCGCCGATATGTCCCGTTCACCGGACCGAAGAGTACATTAATGTCGGTTGTTTGGGGGTTACTGTGTGGTTTAGTGGGAACTGTGATCTGGGTCATTATGTTGAGTCCATTCGTTGACCCGAAAACCGAGGGGTGGAGTAAACCAGCATTTTATCTGAGATTATTCGCCGCTTCTTTTGTTGTGCCTGTATTTGAGGAACTTCTGATGCGTGGTTACATCTTTCGTTTTACATATCAATGGGATAGGCAAAGAAAGAAAACCAAAGAAAAGGCCTTTGATCGTACGCTGCATGATCAATCAATAAACAACTTTGAACCCGGGGCATGGAGTATGCCGGCGATACTGGTTTCAACGGTTGCATTCACTTTGGGTCATCAAATCCAGGAATGGCCGGCTGCATTGTTCTACGGGGTTTTAATGGTATTGTTGTGGGTAAAAAGGAAGGATCTAATATCATGCATGGTTGCCCACGGGACAACAAATTTTACTTTGGGCCTCTATGCGTATTTAGCAAATCATTGGGAACTATGGTAAAAATATGCCACGAAATATACATACCACACTTGTATATTCGTGGCGTAGGTAAACTTTTCGATCCTGATGGGTGACTCTTTACTTTACCGACCCGGCATCCTTGCCCGCACGCATCATTATTGCCGGTACTTCTCAAGATAATATATTTGGCTTCCGACATACCATTGGCTTGGTTATAGTCTTCGATAGGTTGTTGTTCAGATTTGGCTTAGGCACGAAACATATCAATAAAAAATTGTTGGGCAGCGTGGTTTACCGGAAGAAGAGTGCATTTAGAAAAGAAAAAAAAGAGGGGTGGATCAAGTACGGGAAAAAATCTTTTGTTTTTAAACGGTTAGCTTTTCGGCTATCTTTTGCCCGAAATTTTTTGCTTTTCGAAGCTCCGAGACAGACGAAATCGATTCTAATGTCAAAGGAATATCTACCATATCCATCTTCAGAACATTTTTCATTACATCGAATAAATTGCTGATCGACTTGTCGCTGCAGCCGGGCTTACCAAAAGCACCGCCAATTTTTCTTTCAAAATTAATTTCATTGCTATCTGAAAAATCTGGTTCTATTTTTTGGAGTAGATCCTTAATATAAATACCAGAATCTAAAATAAACGCATCATATTCTTTAAGCCTGGTGATGTCTTTAATATCCAGAACATTTATATAAATACCGGATTTTCTTAGGCCTTCAGCAATGGAGTCTGCGATTAATCGTGTTTCCCTTTTCTTTGAAGCATTGGCTATAAGGACTTTATACATAGGTATTCTCCTTAGAGCTAATAT
Organism: Desulfobacterales bacterium; assembly: GCA_033791485.1. Taxonomy (GTDB): domain Bacteria; phylum Desulfobacterota; class Desulfobacteria; order Desulfobacterales; family JAUWMJ01; genus JAUWMJ01. The sequence goes on from JASJGP010000039.1 coordinate 1,761, forward strand.
GCGGAGTTCAAAAGTTTGATTTGTTTTCTTTTATGCCTCAAGTTCCAGCGTGTCAAAGGCAGGAAATGAAGATTACGCCAGATAGCGGGTTTCGCATTTTGAGAAGGATTTAGTGAAAGATCATTAAGCTCGAAATCCTAGATGTCTTAATTTTACTTGATTATAGGTATTTACAATAGCGTCTTGAATGATGATAAACAAAAAATAATTATCAAAATCAATTTTCGGAATTGTTTGAGATTCACGGAATCAATGATTTTTGAGCTTTTCTATAAAACTTTTGGAGTAAGGCTCATTTTTTATGCCATTAGAAAGCCAAAATCTTCAGTTTAGCAGCACAAATCTATCATGAAATCGATTTATTAGTAGGATTTGATGAAGGCACGCATGTCATATTTTTTAATAATCCAAGATTTGTTCTATTAGCTGATGGATTATCTAATTAGACTCCTCGGAAACTGTTTGTTGACCATTTCTTCCTTAATTTTCAGTTGAGGCTTTTTTATCACAACCTTTCACTAAATTGATTGCTTTCCAATATACTACTGGCTTGGCAATAAAAAGGTAGATACAAGATGTCACCGCCCACCTTTTCTTATGAATGGCTTGACATCTGAAGCTTGCACCCATAGGTTAAAGCTAAATTGGCCAACGTTAGGTTAGCTGACTTGGAGATATCGACTGAATTATCAACCAACGGAATTTTCGATTTTTTGGTTGCTACTAATTGGATACGTAAATCTTTTTAATTCAACGAGGAGATCTAAAATGAGTAAATTTACAAAATTTGTGGCTGTTTTATTTATCATCGCAATGGTCTTTGGTTGTGCCTCATCCAAATCTTCAACAACTGCCGCGACCGGTGAAGAACAAAAACCGGCAGAGGCCGCTTCAGGATCAATTCACTTTGAAGAGTGGCAAGTGATGGCGATTTTGGGAGGTAACTGGGGTCACGGCACACTCGGCTATAACGGGAAAACCTATAAATTTAAAGTGACTGGAATGGGC
>JASJGP010000040.1:0-3864 GCA_033791485.1 Desulfobacterales bacterium
CGCGCGCAGATGCGGTGACTGTGAACGCTTACAGGAAAATATCATGCCCGGGAGGTGCTACAAAATAATCACAAAGATTTTTACCTTTTTCGTATCCCATTACCCAGACTGCAAGATAGGTATCAACATAGTCAAGCCATGCCTTAAATGATTCAGGATTAGTGGCATGCCTGAACAATCTGGCAGTTACAATTGCACTTCCTGCAGCATAATGCCTGCAATCTATGCAGTCTGTGTCCGGAACGCAGCAGGCTGCACTTCTATCCCAGGTAAGATCTGTCCTATACTGCCTGAATGAGCGGCCAAGACCGATATCAGTGGATGGGTTCATTCTGGGATATGAGCAGGAATACAGGTCGTGCAGCCCGTATTTATGCGTGTGGGCAACAGCGCTATAATGCGAAAATAGCACGTTATCAGGATATTTTAAAAGAAGCTTGACCATATTTTCGCGTGTACGAAAAAGAGATTCTTCATCGTGACGGAGGTCTCCGTCATATCCGACAGGAGCGGAAAAGATGTTAAAAGTAATTTTACTGCCGAATTCGGAAAGGATTTGGGTTACTTCATCAACTTCATCAATATTGTGCTTGGTAAAGGTATATACAAATACTGCCCTGGGATCATTTTTATAATTTTCAATCTGTCTTAAGAGCATGTTTTTGGCGTTTCGGACTTTAAGGCTTGATTCGTCATTCCCCCAGACTGAAATGTGTATTTTATAACCGACTGATTCAGGTATAAATTTGATGCCATTGGTTGCAATAGTCCCTAACGGCATTTCCTTATAGCAGACTTCGCAAAGCTCAGGGACTAAAGATGGCTCGGCTCCTGCAAGAACAACATAGGTTATTCCCCTTGCTTTCTCTTCTTGCATGAGGTTGCGCCACGCATTTACATCTGTGTTTTCCCTGGCAAACTGCTTATCACCTTCAAAATAATAGCATCCATCGCATTTAATATTGCATCGATGGGTCATATCATAAGTTGATTCCCGTAGAAAAAAGTATTTCCGCACTTTTTCCCATCTTTCTCGTATTTTGCGATCTGCCAAAATGTCTGAAAATTTCCACTGATTTTCAGAAGTATCTTGCCCAACATAAGCATTTTTGACTTTTTGAGTGCTCACCTAACATTCTCCATCATATAAAAGGTTAAAAATGATGCTTTCGTAAAAAATTTTTAATTGCCGGATGGCATCGTTCCAAGGCTAATATACCCCCGCTAAAAATCAGCGGGATAAAAAGGCGTAGTGGTTTTTCAGGGACGAAACTATACAAATAGTATGTCGAGTTCCTGAAAAGCCGCACCAACGCAGTAGATGAGACTTTTTACGACGCCATCAATTTTCCTTCAATGTATTCTGCAATAAAACGAACAGTTGTCAGTTTGGGATAGTCGTCTTCATCGATTTTTATTTCGTACTTGTCCTGAAGAACCAGGGCGACTGTGGCCAGGTCCATGCTGTCAATACCAACCTCATCAATCAAATCGATATCAGGGTCGAATGTCTCAGGGGTTACATCCTCTAGTTTGAGTTCATCAATCATAATTTGGGCGACGTGAATAACAATTTCTTTCATATCTGTTGCAATAGGCATATTTTCCCTCCTTAAAACGATATATTGATGGTTTCTTAAAAAGTAAAAAACCACTTTTTAAGAAACATTTTTATTATTTTAAATCATTTTTTCTACAGTCATAATACCGTTGCAGGCAATTTGGGAATCAACCATTATCTGAAACGTATACAGGCTGTTATCGTCGTTTTTCTCTCTTGCAATAATTTGTATCTTATCACCGGGCTTTATAATCTGTTTAAATTTAACACGTTTTACTCCGGAAATTTTAATATTTTTGCCGCATGCTTGCTTAATTGCATCAAAAACCATCCCAAGCATTGCAACTCCGGGAAGAATCGGCTCACCGGGAAAATGTCCTGAAAACCACGGTGATTTACCAGACGCCATGGCATCTGCAAGAATTTCATTTGAAGAAGATCGCTTGATATTTGATAGAGAATACCAGCTTTCCCGCTCATTTTTTGTCATTGAATTAAGTGTTCCCAGAGGAGACCGGAATACCCAAGGTCATACATTCTGGATACTATTTTAGCTGTTTGTTCGCCGCCGGCTCCGATTATCCAGTTCATACGTCCTTTTGCATACCGGCTGACCCTGTTGATAATCTCTTCACTGCTCAGCGATCCGGATTGATAAAAAACCGGCTCAAGTATATTCTGCTCCTTTGATATCTGTCCTTCTGACAGTGCAATATCATAAAGGGCGGTGTGTGGATATATTCTTAAGCCGCAGAAAAAAAATAGAACAGTTTTATCCAGTTTGTCAATATTTGAAAGTGTTTCCTTGAGCGAATCGGCGTTTTCTCCAGGACCTCCCAAGAGAAAATAATGCGCAACGTATAGACCTGCATCATTTGCCAATTTATGCGCATCAAAAACATTATTTATCTTAAACGGTTTCCTATAAGATGCCAGCATTTTATTAGACATGGATTCCGTGCCAAATTCAACATGGGTAAGCCCGGCATCTGTCATTATTTTAAAATAATCTTTCGGTGGACTTTTCGGAGCAAAAAAAGCTCCCCATGGAATAGAAACCCCATATTTTATAAATGCCTGCGCAACTTCCGTGCTGTGGGAAAAATCACCATTAAATGCCGAATCGGTTATAAAAAAATATTTGGCTCCTGCTTCCTGGAGCTTTAGAGCCGTATTTGCAACCTCTTTTGGAGGAATAAGACGCAGCTTGCTTCCTTCAATATGAGGATAGGTACAATAGATACATTTAAAATTACAGCCTCGCTTTGTTTGCAGATTGAGCATTCCCCCTCTTTTAAGGTAAAATTGGAGATGGGAATTATTTATATCTATTCGTGAGGCAAATGATTTGTCCAGGGGTATGGGTATTTGTGCCTTATTTCTCCTGGTAATTACTCCGGGTATAGATGATACATCTTCCTTTTTTTCAAGAGCATTGAGAAGAAGGGAAAATCTTTCTCCTTCACCAATTATACCGTAATCTGCCTGTAAAGCTTCCAGAACTTCGGCGGGAAATATAGTAAACCCGCTTCCTCCCAAAACAATCGGTGATTTCGAATAGTTTCTTATTAAATCAATAATTATTTTATAGCTGCCAATAAAGCCTTTTGGATCGATTGTGTCTGTATTATCTATATTTCGAATAGAAATCCCGATAATATCGGGCAAAAATTTTCTGATTACTTCTTTAATTGAGTCAAAATCTTTTAAATCGTTCAGATCTGATATTTTTACCGTATGACTTCCAGCAATTGCTTCAGCCACATAATCAAGCCCCAGTGGATATACCGGATAGGGTTCAGTTAAAGTATTTGCCGAAATAAGTAATACTTTCATAACAGTTCATGGCATTATCCCACTTGCAGTTGCGAATTTGATGGCGTCGTAGAAAGTTCCATCTACTGCGTTGCAGCGGTTTTTCAGACACTCGGCATAATACTTGTATTGCCTCGTCCCTAAAAAAGTTGATTTTTTCACCCCAGGGGCACTTCCTGCGGGGCGTATATGAAACTTTCTATTTAGCACCCCAAGGGTATTTCCTGTGGGCACCATCGGTGAGACTTTTTGCGAGATCATCAATTTTAACGGCCCGGTCAATTAGACATTGTCGGTAGACGTCGCCGGGGCTTTCTCGCGGATATAGTTGGCCATTGCTCTAAGGGATGAAAAAACATTTGCACCCAGTTCCTTATTATTTACTATAACGGAATAATCTTTTTCCATCATTAATACAAGTTCCAGGACATCAATGGAATCTATGTCCAGTTCTCCACCAACCAACTGACTGTCCTCATCAATATCAT
>JASJGP010000041.1:0-3037 GCA_033791485.1 Desulfobacterales bacterium
CCTGCATGGATCCTTGTGTCATGGATGCCAGAACCTGCCTTGCCATGGCCACCATTGAAGGGGCAAAGGCCATTGGGCTTGACAGGAAAATCGGGTCCATTGAACGGGGGAAACAGGCAGACATCATTATTGTGGATGTAAAAAAGCCTCATATGGTGCCCATGTATGAGCCTTTTTCCAGTCTGGTCTATTCCGCTAAATCATCGGACGTATCCCTGGTCATGGTGGATGGTATTCTTCGGGTCAAAGAAGGGGAATTGCTCTAAAAAGAATGCCGCCTGGCTGCCAGGGTCAGGGCAGTCAGGCTGTCACTCCGAGCCATTTCACAGAGATTAGATCTTTATCACCAAAACTCAGGTTCATTCATTGATCATTTTTTTTTAAGAACGATATTTTTTATGGAAAATATCATATCAATTTATTGAATTTCCATGAGTTTTGGATTTGTGACCTGTTCTTGTTTAAAATTTAACCATAATTTTGTCCATATCTAACTTTTCTGGCGGACATCCTCGACTGAATGTTGTCCATAAATATTATTTTATGGAATATGCCTTGTCATGAGGGCCTATTGTAAGAAAAACGACGGTTTTATCAGGCAGGTTTTCACAAAAACAAAATTCGCAGTCCTGGATATTGCGGCATTCTTCACAAACAACAAAAATTATACGAAAATTTTTGTCGATCCTGATGCTGTGGCATCCAATCAGATTTAGTTTTCCTTTGTGATCACCAAGGAACTCGGTGTTATGGTATGGATCTTCCAGTAGCCTGTTTATCTTGTTTTTAATGGATTTTTTTATGGATGATTATTTACGAAGATTTTTGACAAACAAATCTTCGTATACGGCTTGGTAATCACTCACCCCAGACCTCATTCTGTGAATGCAATTTTATACTGCCTTTGGCCTTTCGTTGCAGGATGTCTTCCATATCTTTATAAAGCGGCATATCCGGATTAAGATAGAAGGTGCCAGGTTCTGCTTTGATTAACCGGGTTAGTTCTTCGCGTATGATCCGTCGGATCAGTGGTTCAAGGATCTGGCTGATTTCTTCTGCCCGTACCGGATCTTGAGAAGTCTGGTTCACTTTTTTCTCCTTAATCAATGTGTTTATGTCTTTAAATATAGCCTTCATGATAATATTTTTCAATAAATTTGTTTTATCAAGGTTACCTACAACAAATCCAATGGCCCCGTATCGGTTGAGGACAGCATCAGTGCTTGTAATAGAATGAAATTATTTAATAATAACTTCAAAAAGCTTGAAAAGATCTGTCATTGTATACCTGAACGATCTGGGCCTTTTAAATGAAAGAACCCTTCTTGTCCATTCTGTGTGGATCGATGATGGGGATATTGAGATCATTCACAAGCGGTTCGCTCGTGTTGCCCATTGTCCGGAATCCAATATGAAATTTTTTGTCCATCCCCCAATTTTTATTTAAATTAGTGCGCAAAGTTAAGATTCTCTTGAACACAATTTTTATCTCAAGTGGAAACTACACGTTAATATAATCGCTGCCACCCAGACCCTGATCACCGAGTATATCTTTTGGAATCTGTCGCTTAATTGGAAATTTTGCTCGTGGCTGTATATACCATCTATAATCGATAGTATTTTAATTCAAAACGGATGTTTTTTACCATAAAAGACCTAAATTAGATTAGAACCTCGCTTTCGTTCCTCTTTAAAATTAATTCCTGATGTTAGTTTTTCCTGTTCGGCCGTAAAACAAAACATTCCGGTACGATTGAGCACATCTGTCCTGCCCGCATTTGGCAGCTGACTGGTTCAATAGTGAGAGTTCTACGGTTTATTGATGTCTGATCTATGCCATCTCTAAATGGGTAGATACCACATGTTTGAACAGATAATTCTTAAGGGTCCACCGTCAAACCTTTTTCTTTTGCCGTTCAGACACCTCAATCAACTTTGCTCTTTCTTTCATGGCCTTCTGGTTTGCCTCTGTGGCGATATCTCTTGCTGCCAGCACTTTTTTAAGGCGAAAGCGAATATGATCATTAGACAACGGTTTCTCCTGATAAAGTTCCTTTATTTCCTCTTTTGCAGCCTTGGCAGCTGTATATGCCTGTTTTTCAGCTAACTCCACTCTTTTATCGGCATCTTTGAGTTCATCTAAAAGAAGAGCCAGTTCTCCTGCTTTTCCAATTTCAGGTTCTGTATCGAGTTCAATTTTTCGCGCAGTAATGGCCATTGCCACTGTTTTCAATCCAGGTAAAATATTTTCAACAGGCGTATCATCCAAGACAAAGGGCAAACCATTTGTCAGTGAAACTGGAAGAAATACAAGGTCAGAATCCCTGGAAGTTTTAACAATCGTGTCTGCATCCACCCCTAAAATTATTTTTGGTACTGCATTGATCCGTACCTCTTCCAGCATTTTGGAAAGCATCTATATGGTTTCTGTATTGTCCTGGTCTAAATGGAAGCACAAAAGCCTGATTTGAGAGGATTCCCATTGTTCATTCCTCGTCATCAGATAGGCGAGTAAAAGCATCAGGCGACTGGTGTCATTGTCTTTCCACCAGACATCAATGGTTTTACTATGTTCAGGGTTGGACAAAGCGGGATCCAATCGTTTATCATCCAGCAAAATGATATTGCATCCGTACTGCAGGGTAGTCTGAGGAACTTTTTATAATCTTGATTTTTTATAGGCCCATGTGGATCTGCACCATTTTTATTCCAACTGAACACAACGGTATTCGCCCGTACCGGACCTATTCCAAAGGACTGGAACAGGACAGATAACCCCATTGAAACGTCCACGGCCGACACAACCAGATGAAAGGCATGGATTTTTCTTCTCTTCATCTCTATTTTAAGTTTGTGTTCTTGTTTTTCTTTAAGTTTCAGGGCCCGAAAACCGCTGCCCTGAATTATCTGAACTGCGGTTGTTATACCGCTTTTTCCTTCAATCAACATTGAGAAATCAAGCAGGCGCATCATATGGTGAGGGTCATTGGACAGTGCCAGGATATGGGGCCGCCACTCTTTGGGGTGTTCCAGATCT
>JASJGP010000042.1:0-5346 GCA_033791485.1 Desulfobacterales bacterium
CTTGCATTTCTTAATTTTGTTATATATTCAACCGGATGGATGTATCTCAATATCGGTATTAGACTAGGGAGAGGTTTCTGCGGGTTATTTTCGCACCATTTAAAAAAACCTGCAAGCCCCTGTAATATCTGTGCATGCGCACAAATATGAACCACAAATGTTAAAGCAAGGAGGTAAAACATAGCTGCACCAAGACGACCCAATCGACCGATTCGATCAGATAAAACGAACATCAATAGAGATATCAGGGCCAGGGAAGTGAGAGTTATAGACCCTGACGGTGAACAAATCGGTGTTATTCCGACAAGACAGGCTATGGAAACGGCGGCTGAATTCGGTCTCGACCTGGTAGAGGTTTCTCCCAATGCAAACCCGCCCGTTTGCAAGATCATGGATTATGGCCGCTATCGTTATGAACAGACCAAAAAGAAGCAGGAAGCGAAAAAGAAACAAAGCACATTCCAGATAAAGGAGATCAAAGTACGCCCCAAAACCGGCGAACATGATCTTCAGACTAAAATCGGCCACATAAAGAAGTTTATCACTCGCCGAGATAAAGTCAAAGTGACCGTGATATTCAGAGGACGGGAAATTACCCTGTCCAAGCTGGGGATGGCCATGCTCGAAAAAATTGCCGCCGAAACCGAGGAGTTCGCTTCGGTGGAGCAAACTCCCAAATTTGAAGGTCGCACCCTGGCAATGATTTTGGGACCGAAATAGTCTGACATTTACAACAGACATTTAATTCGAAGCTATTCTAAAATAGTAGTTGTGCGCCAGAAGCACAAGCGTATATACTAGGTTGGCCGGTTGGCCGGTTATGTCAGTTTAGCCCGTGTAAATAAAGGCTTTTTTCAGTTTTATTTTTTACCGGCGAACGGGCTAACGGGCCAACAGGCTCAACCTGGTTTGATTCTGACGGTGGCGTGGGCCGGTCTTCGATAGCTCACGCCATCTATTTTTAATAATTCGAAAAAGAAAAAATAAATTTTTGCCGGTTTGAAATTTGAAATGTTTAAACTGGCGGATGAAGGAGAGAAATCATGCCGAAAATCAAAACCAATCGTGCCGCTGCCAAACGTTTCAAAAAAACGGGGACCGGAAAAATTGTATTCAGAAAATCATGCGGCAGTCATATCCTGACCAAAAAGACCACCAAACGAAAACGGTCTTTACGGCAACGTCAGATTATAGACAAATCTAATAAAAGAGAAGTGAAACTGCTGCTCCCGAATGGTTGATGAATTCCTAAAAGTCGAATTCATCAGGTTTTAGGTGTTAAGTTTTAGGTTTTAGGTTAATGATATTGTCTGTTTTAACAAAGACTTAAAACTTAATTCCTATAACTTAAAACGGTTTGCAAAAAGTGGGTTTTTGATTTTTTACGAGACCATCAAAGGTTAGCCTAAGTATTTTATCCATTTTAGACGGGATAAGGAGAAACATAATGCGTGTAAAAAGAGGTTTTAAAGCAAGAAAACGCCGGAAAAAGGTTTTAAAATTGGCCAAAGGGTTTCGCGGGGGTCGCAGTAAATTATTCCGTACCGCCGCAGATGCTGTAGATAAGGCGCTTATGTATGCATATCGAGACCGCAGAGCGCGCAAGCGAGATTTTCGAAGGCTCTGGATCGCTCGAATTAATGCTGCAGCACGTATGAATAATTTGTCTTACAGCAAATTTATACACGGGTTAAAGCTCGCCGACGTCAGGCTCGACCGCAAAGTTCTTGCCGAACTGGCCGTGTCCGACCCTTCCGGGTTTTCAAAAATAGCCAGCCTGGCATCACAGCAGGCATAGCACTTCGAGTAAGCGTTCACAGGCACCGAATCTGCGCGCGATCAGGGCAACCAGCATAGCAGACTATAGCTGATCGCCCTGATCAAAAAATTACTGGTTCCGACTCGGATTATTTGTTAGAAAAAAAGTGGAAAAAACAATAGAACAAATTCATCAGGAAGCTTTAAATGAGCTTGAAGTCGCTTCGGAGGCTGAAGCCGTTCAAGCGCTTTCAGTCCGATATCTGGGTCGAAAAGGGGTCATTACTTCCTTTCTAAGAAATATATCAAAGCTCCCACCTGAAGAGAGACCTGAAGCAGGGAAAAAGGCCAACGAGACAAAGAAAGCCCTGGATAAACTATTCAAAGATGCTTTAAGCCGCCTGGAAATGACCGCTGTTGATACAAACGACTATATTGACGTTTCTCTTCCCGGGAGAACTCCTTTTGCGGGCTCTATGCATCCCATCACGCAGATCACCAGGCTGATATGTGATATTTTTACTAATCTGGGATTTGATATTGTTGAAGGGCCGGAAGTTGAAGCAGATTATTATAATTTTGAAGCCCTGAATATTCCAAAGAATCATCCGGCAAGGGATATGCAGGATACGTTTTATATTTCAGAAAATGTCGTTCTTAGAACGCATACCTCTCCCGTACAAATCAGAACAATGGAAAAACAGACTCCTCCGGTGAGAATTATTGCTCCGGGTAGGGTTTACCGGTGCGATTCCGACCTGACGCACACTCCCATGTTTCATCAGGTTGAGGGTCTTCTGGTAGATCAAAACATATCTTTTGGCGATTTAAAAGGAACACTTACCACCTTTGTTCACCGGATGTTTGACGATCGGATCAGCCTCAGATTCCGTCCCAGTTTTTTCCCTTTTACGGAACCGAGCGCTGAGGTAGATATTTTATGTGTCATGTGCAGGGGAAAAGGGTGCAGGGTTTGTTCTCACACAGGGTGGCTCGAAGTGCTTGGCGCCGGAATGGTTCATCCTGCGCTTTTTGAAAATGTCGGATACGATAGCTCCCGTTTTACCGGGTTTGCATTCGGAATGGGTATAGATCGTATTGCAATGCTGAAATACGGTATAGACGACATTAGAAAATATTTTGATAATGATTTGCGGTTCTTAAGGCAGTTTTAGGATGAAAGCAAGTATAAGCTGGTTAAACGATTATACGCCCATTAACATGGATGTGCATTCCCTTGCCAATGCCCTTACCATGGCAGGGCTGGAAGTTGAGGCGGTCACCGACCGGTTTGGCTATCTGGACAACGTGGTTGTCGGCCGGATTGTTGAAATTGAACCTCACCCGAATGCAGATAAATTAAAACTCGTAAAGGTGGACGTGGGTCATCAAACACTTGCGGTTGTTTGCGGTGCTCCCAATGTCGTAAATGATATACTTGCGCCTGTTGCCCTGCCGGGAACCGTCTTTCCCAACGGATTTATCCTTGAAAAAAGCATCATCCGCAAGGTAGAATCCGAAGGTATGATTTGCAGCGAAGCCGAGTTGGAACTGGGAAAAGACAAAAGCGGAATAATGGTCTTAAGCCCCTCTTTATCTGTTGGAGAAAAATTGTCCAAAGCGCTTAAACTTTCGGACGCGATGATTGAAGTTGACCTGACTCCCAACAGACCCGATTGTCTCAGTATGATCGGAATTGCACGGGAAATTTGCGGTATTCAAAAAACAAAAATTAACTACCCGGATATGAATCTTTCTGACCCAACAGATGATATTACCGGGTTCGCCTCCGTTACAATTAAGGCCCCGGATCACTGTCCGCGATATGCCGCCAGACTGCTTACAGATATTACTGTCGGTCCCTCTCCTTTCTGGCTTGCCGATCGCCTGATATCTGTGGGCATGAAACCGATAAACAACATTGTAGATATTACCAATTTTGTCTTAATGGAAACAGGCCAACCCCTTCATGCTTTTGACTATAATCGTCTGGCTGAAAACAGAATAGTTGTCCGCCGGGCAAATGAAGGTGAATCGTTTACAACACTTGATATGAATGAACGGAAGCTGACTTCGGATATGCTTATGATCTGTGATGGCGAAAAACCGGTTGCTGTCGGCGGAGTCATGGGCGGACTCAATTCAGAAATTGAAGACACCACCACAAAAGTCCTTATTGAAAGTGCGTATTTTGATCCTGTCAGCATCAGAAAAACGTCAAAAAAACTGGGGCTTAACACGGAAGCTTCCCATCGTTTTGAACGCGGTGTCGACCCGGAGGGGATTGTTCCTGCGCTGAACAGAGCTGTCCGGCTAATGGCCGAAATCGGCGGCGGCAAATTAATTGAAGGAATAATTGATGAATATCCCAAAAAAATTCCGCCAAAAACAATCAACCTGAAAATAAAGAAAACCAACCGGGTCCTTGGTACCCAGCTGAGCAGAGATGATATCAAGGAACTGCTGGAATCCATTGAACTCTCAGTTAAAAAAATCGACGCAGACACTTTGAAGGTGGATCCGCCTTCTTTCCGGGTTGACATTGAACGGCCGGAAGACCTCATGGAAGAGGTGGCACGCCTTTCGGGGTATAACAACATTCCGACCACCTTCCCGAGTATACCTGCCAAGGCCCGAAAACCGATGAAACGGCTTGATACCCGAAGCCGTATCTTGCACCTGATGACCGGATTCGGTTTTTGCGAAACAATCAATTATAGTTTTATAAACAGCCTGTCCTGTGACCGTCTTAATCTGCCATCCGACGATTATAGAAGAAACACGGTTAATATTTTAAACCCCATTACTGAAGATCAAGCGGTTATGAGAACATCATTAGTCCCAGGTCTTCTGGAAACCGTATATCGCAACATTTCAAAGCAGCAAAAGAATCTCAAGCTGTTTGAAATGGGGAAAATATATATTAAAAAGGACGGGGACAGCCTGCCGGAAGAAACAGAAATGCTGGCAGGCCTCTGGACAGGTGCACGGCTTGATGCTTCGTGGTATGCAAAAGAAACACCCTGTGATTTTTTTGACATAAAAGGGGCGGTTGAAGGGCTGCTAAAAGGACTGAATATCAATTTCATCCGATTCTCCGGTTCGGCGAACGATTTATGTGTTTATACAAAACCAGGATATTCGGCAGGGATTTTCTCGGACAAGGAGCATTTAGGGCTGGTGGGAAAGCTTGATCCTCTCGTTCTTGGTAATTTTAACCTGAAACAGGCAGTATATATTTTTGAACTTAGCATAGATAGTCTTATTGAACTTTTGCCTGAAACCCGGCAGTCAAAACCGATTCCGAAATTTCCGGCTGTTCCCAGGGATATCACCGTTATAGTTAATCAAAATACGGAATCGGGGGCAATAATCGAATGTATTCAAAACATTCGAGAACAACTGGTTGAAAGCATGCATCTTTTTGATGTTTTTACCGGTGATCCGATTCCGCCAGGCAAAAAAAGCGTCTCCATTAGAGTCACCTACAGATCAGATAAAAAAACACTTGAAGATGAGGATGTCGGTAATATACATAAAGCAATTACAGATAGACTTATTAAAGAATTTGATGCAGGGCTGCCTGTA
>JASJGP010000043.1:0-3826 GCA_033791485.1 Desulfobacterales bacterium
ACAAATCCCTTTATATTGCATGAAATTTTTTCAATTGATCTTTTAAAATCTTCATTTTTAGCAATGCCGGAAAAAGCGAAAACCCTTTTTCCTTTTAATATATTTATACCAAATGATAATTTTTTTGTTACATCTATACAGGTTTTACCTTTATAATCCTCTATGACTTTACGTATATAAACTGTATGTGTCGTACGATAAATCGGACGGAATGAAATATACTTGTTAATACCTGTAAAGGATTCAGTGGAACCTGAAGCAATATCTGTTCTGGTTAAGACAAATGCATTGCTGCGTGATAAAGAAGAGATTGGCTCTCTTAATATGCCTCTAGGTAAAAGATATTGATTGCCCAAAGGATCGTTCCCGTCCAGCAATAAAAGATCAATGTCACGAAAAAGCCTTAAATGCTGAAAACCATCATCAAGAACAATAATACTTGGTTTAAATTTATCAAGTGCCAAAATTCCTGCTTTGTACCGGTTCTGGCCTACTATTACAGGTATTTTATTTTTTTTCAATTGATTTGCCATCATAAAAGCTTCGTCACCTGCTTGTTGAGGCCCAAGAAATACAGTTTTTCCGTCACTTACGATTGCACCCTTCTTCTCTGCTTTGCCTTTATACCCTCTGCTAATTACTGTTACATTATAGCCTTTCTTTTTAAGATATTCTGCAAGGTATATTGTCAAGGGGGTCTTTCCTGTCCCCCCGATTGTTATATTACCTATTGATACTACTTTACATGGCAGTCTTTTTGTTTGTAAAAATCCTATCTTATATCCAGCAATTCTTGTTTTTATCACTATGCTGTAAAAAATTGAAATAATAAAAAGGAATGAAGCAAAAGAGAAAAAATCCACTTTTCTCCGGCCCTTCATCACTTTCTCGGTCTTTTCTCTTAAACTTTTCAATACTCACCCCTTCTTGCCTGGGTTGATTACTTATAATTTAGATAATATTGTAATGCTCAATCGGCATTTAGTAGTATAAAAACAGCAAAGCATAAAAAAGTCAGATTTGCCACCCATGCTGCGACAAACGGCGGAAGTATATTTCCGTTTCCGAGTGATAAAGAAAAACTGTAAAATATCCAGTAGAGAAATATTACACCGATACCGTATGCTATACTTACCGATAAGTCTTCTCTCGTTTTTCTTCTAACTGAAATACCTGTTCCTACAATGCACATTATTACACAAACAAAAGAAAAAGCAATTTTGCCATGAAGATCAACCCTGTAGCCGGTGGCATCATACCCTTCAGCTTCAATATCTTTTATATATGCCAACAGCTCTGTAAAGCTCATTTCGTCAGATTTTTTAGTAACACGTTTGAGATCTTCCGGCATAAATTTAAAAGGTTCATTCCTCTCTTTAAAGAAAGTGGTTTTATAGTTTCCTTCCCCCCCGACTTTTTTCTGTTCTACAAGATTATAGAATATCCATGCCCCGTTTTTGAATTTACCATTTTCTGCGTCCACTCTTTTAGTTAGTTGAAAATCACTATTAAAATAATAAAGACTGATTCCGGAAATGACTTTGTTTTTCGAGTTGTAGTATTTGATATGTGATATTGATCTTTTGTCTTTAATCCAAATATTTTTTTGTTTAGATGTGACTGCCGTTTCTTTTTTAACATCTCCCAGCCAAATTCTATTTGCCTTACTGATTGTTATCGGTACAACAAAATCTGCCAGAGAATAGAGCAAGATACTCATAATAAATGCAAAGTAAAGAACAGGCTTTAAAAGATAGTAAATACTCACACCGCTGCTTCTTAAGGCTATTATTTCGTTGTTCTTGTTCATCAACCCCAGAACAATGAGCACAGCCAAAAGCACGCCGACCGGTGCTATCTGTATAATAATGAACGGTATTTTATATGAAAAATAATGAACAGCTTTAATAAACGGAAGGCCTGCATCAACAAAATTGTCATATTTTTCAAAAAAATCAACAGACAGAAAAATACTTATAACCGTTACTAAAATTATGCTGAGAAATTTATGCAGCTCTTTAATTATAAGTTTATCAATTATAGACATAATACTATTTTTGCATGACTAATCTGTTTTGTTTTAACGTCGGTTTATTATGTACGATGTATAAAGACGTTCAATCGACTTTTTAATACAAGAAATAAAAAGATCAATCCTAATATAGCGCTCATTCGCTGTTTTTATAAGAAGATATATACCAACACTTAGCATAACCAGATTTGGCATCCACATACCGATAAAAGGCGGATATGCACCGGTTTCTCCAAAAACCATGCCAGCAGACAGCATCAAGTAATATATTAAAAAGAAAAAAAGCCCTATTACTAGTCCTGAAGATTGTTTCTCAGATTTCGAATGAATTCCCAAAGGAACTGCAAGCAGTCCGAGAGCAAAACATGCAAAAGGGATTGAAAATTTTTTATGTACTTCCATTAGCGCTTTGTAATATTTCCAGTCCTTTTTCTTCACATTTTTTAGATACCGCCTAAGCTCGCCGATACTCATTTCTTTTCTTTGTTTTCTTGTAGCCACAGACGCTGCGATCTTTTTTAGATCAAGACTTAAATCATACATTTTAAACATCGTAGTATAAGTAGATCGAGTTTTAAGATCTACATTATTGATAAGTCCATTATAGAGCCTTAAATTATAAATGTACCGTTCAGGATTGCTTAATAATTTTCCTTTGGGAGCAACGATAGTGCTAATAACCTCTTTGGTCATCTTATACTCAATAAATACGTCAATAAGTTCTTTCGTTTTCACATCAATCTTATTCACATAAAGCATAATGTTTTTAAAATTGTCATTGAAGGTTCGTTCTTTAAGTCCGATATCAATATTAGATGATACAATTTTAAATGTAATTTCTTTAATAGCCATCCCGCTACAACGCATTCCGTATAAAGACATGAAGATGGTAAAAATAAATCCGATAAAACAGAATGTGAATACAGGGGGAAGTAATCTGTAAATGCTTATTCCTGCTGATTTTAGAGCAATAATCTCGTTGTCGTTTGATAATCGCAGGAAAGTAAGAAGGATGGCTATCATAATCGACATGGGAATGACAAAAGTCAAAAAATAGGGCGTCGAAAAAATTAAAAGTTTTAGAATTGTAAACAGACCGATATTGTAATTAACAATCAGATCCGTTATCTTAAGCATTTCCGCCATTAAAAAAATAAAAGTGAAAAACACCAGATTGATAACAAAAGGTCCAATCATCTCTGCAAATAGATATCTATTTATTATTGAGTTGATCTTCATATCATTGAAGAAATATGGAGTGTCACATAGTGACTTGAGGATCAGCCCTCCGGGCTTTTAAGAGCGGCCTTTCAGGCCTTGAAGCTGGAATCTGAAATAAAATATTGCTGTTGCTTTTTTTCCTCAAGCGAATCCCGCCCTGGCAGGCCTCGGACGAAGTGCTCCTTAAGCTAAGCGCTCAATATTACCATTGTTAAATTGCATCTGGTAGAGTTTGTAAAATTCCCCCTGGCTTTCAAGTAACTCATCGTGCTTTCCCTCTTCCACAATTTGTCCGTTCACAATAACAATGATCCGGTGAGCATAACTTATGGTAGAGAGTCTATGAGCAATGACAAAAGTGGTGCGTCCTTTCATCAGATTTTCAAGAGCCTTTTGAACAAGCATCTCGGATTCAGTGTCCAGCGAGGAAGTCGCTTCGTCAAGGATTAATATGGGAGCATCTTTTAACAATGCGCGGGCAATACAGATACGCTGTTTTTCACCACCTGACAGACGCCCGCCCAGTTCCCCTATGGGCGTGTCGAACTTATCCGGAAAGCTTTGTATAAAATC
>JASJGP010000044.1:0-2805 GCA_033791485.1 Desulfobacterales bacterium
TCTTCAACAACAAAGAGGATCTGTGTCAATCAATCTTTAATTTTTATAACGTATCTTTTGATAAACGAATAGCGGTAAAAATAATCCGGCTAATAGGCGCCAAAGCTGAGAATGACCCTATAGAATTATTAGATGAGTTATCAATACAAGTCCTCAAGAAAGCTTAAAAACCAATTAATACCCGACTTACTTAAATAGACTTTTTGCCTTAACCTGTTGTTCCAATTCTTTATATGTGGTTTTTTTGATCATCATAGGTCTCCACAACGGAATTTACGTAAAATTTATCCTGTAAGTGAGTCAGGCTTCTTGGGTTTTTGACCCCAGGGTTTTAGATTTTAATAATTTGTCTCGCCTGGATTGTTTTTATTCATAATTTTTAAAGCTTAATAAGATGCGGTATGGATATCTCACTTCGGTGTGCCGGGGCTGTTGAAGTTCATGGTTAGCCGATCGACTTCGTCAACACGTTCGACTTTTGTGGTCCAGTCCATTTTTTGAAAGACGTGGTGCATCTTTAAATTGTTAGTCAATACATCCGCTGTAAATTTTTTTAACTGCCGTTCTTTAGCCAGGCCTATCAATATTTCGCAAAGCCATGTTCCTATGCCGATATGCTGATACTCATCATCGACCATGATTGACAATTCGGCAGATGTGGCCTGGGGGCTGGGCCGATCAAAACGCGCTTCTGCAATTATCCGGTCACAGTTAGGGTCATCAAGCAACCCGATCAGCGACATGGAATCTCGGTAATCAATGTTGACGTATTCTTGCATATCTGAGTGAAACATAGTTTTTATTGGGTAGAAATAACGGTACTCAACAGATTTGTCCGAGAGTCGGTAAAAAAGTTGACGCATATTTTCTTCATCGGAAGGTTTAAGGGGTCGAAAACGTACCTTCGTGTTCTCTTTGAACGTCTTTCGAAATTCAATTTCAGTAGGATAGAAATGCGCACTTCCCGTGAGAAAAATTTGATCCGAGTAAAGGAGCTTTTTTCTTTTGGCCTCTGCCACCAAGCTGGCCCGATCATCCGGGTGGGCTATATCAATCAGCGACTGGGCTCGTTCCCTAACAGAACGACACTTCATATTGACTGATCCGTATTCGGTTACCACTGTTGTGACCGATTCCCACAAACTGAACTGGTTGGGTCGCTTCCGAACAGAAATCAGAATGTTGGATTTCCCTTGACGATCTCGGCTGGTCAGCGCAAAAATGGCTTGACCGTCTTTGGACATAAGCGCACCGTTAAAAAAATCGACCACTTCGCTGGGTCCTGAGCCGACATTGCCTTTTCCGGTATGCAGAGTAAGCCGCCCTGACAGATCAATCTCACGGGCCGGCAAAACGGCTACATACTTTGGAGTTCGACTGACATGAATGGGGTTGAATACCTGGTCGATGTTTCGAAATTCTACCAAAGGATTATGGTCCAGCCACTGCATAAGCTTACGGGTGCCAACAGCATAAGATGTCAGTGATTTTCCGGGGGACACGCTATTATAACGGTTGGTCACAGCACCGGAGTTGACAAGATCCATAAGGCTGTCGAAGAAAAAAGGCGTGTGGATACTGAGGTCTGACTTTGATTTCAGGTGGTGACATAAGGCTTCGTAAAGCGGGCCAACAGAAAACCCGATGCAACTCCCATTTTCTACGAGAGCTGCGACATTGGCGCCGAGGTGGTCATAGACCTGGGCATACTTCCAGCGATCAAAGTAAATCGGTGCCTCAGTGCTTTCAACGGTCATGTCGAATTTTGAGAAGGGTACGAAGGTATCTCCAAACGTCCAAGGGATTTCAGTGTTGATTTCACCCACCACCAAGCTTGCCTGTTCAATAGCAAGTTGGGCTACATCCGCGCAGACCCCTAAACTGCAGAAGCCAGCTTTGTTCGGGGGGGTGATTTGGACAAAGGCGACATCAATGAGAATTTGACCAGATCTGAATACTGATGGAATTTGATAATAGCGGCTGGGAATGAAATCCGCGAACCCTTCAGCAATTGATTCACTGGCTTCCCATCCACTGAAAAAGGTTTTAAAACGATATTTATTCGAGTCCTGAGCTGTTACCTTGATAGCGTCTCCAAGACCTACCAATTGAAGTAGTTCCAGGTCCAACAAATTTCCGGCCTCTGATTTTTTCAAATGCCGAACCAGTGTCAACGGTTCTGACACACCGGTTCCTATGAAGATCCTCATTCCCGGTTTTATTCTTTCCAGCACTTTGTCCGGGGTTGAGACTTGACCTTTCCAGCTTAACTCCGGTTTAATTTTCATCTATATGCCTGAGTTATAATTATAGTTTTTTGATTCAGCATTAATCTATATCAGAGTTAATTAATTTTTGATATTTTTTTATCTTATCTAATTTATTGGTTTACACGGAGAGTTCAGAATGAAAAACAAAAACGAACAAAGTTAAATTGCATTATCCCAACGTTTGAGTTTAACTGCCAGGCGAGAGTTCAGAGAAGGTCATAAAAGCTAAAAGATTATGTGAGACCTGCGGGTTTTGAAAATCACCATGCTCTCTATACCAACTTTGGCAATCAGGGCCGTAACATTACCAATCCACGCTCCTGATGATAATCAGCAACAACTAAAGGTTTAAAGCAGATGACGCTGACTGTACAATAATGGTATTTGAGTGACGAGTAAAATTTGAAATTGTGCGACAACTTCCAAAAGATATATACAGGGTCCAGGAACTGGTCGGTGGTGATTCAATTATATGAGCTAACGGCGTCATGGGCGTCCCTGAATCAACCAAAGATATGAATCAGACGTAAGTATG
>JASJGP010000045.1:0-3193 GCA_033791485.1 Desulfobacterales bacterium
TATGTCTGGGTAAAAGTCAGCCTCAAGGGGAAGGGTTTTTTAACTTTTTGGAAATTCACCAGTTTTATTTAGGGAAAACCGCTCCCTTCTCCGCGCTCGATACAATTTTTGCATATCTTGCCAAACAGCCGGTTTTTATTTTTAGTTCGAACTCAGGCAATTCTTTGGTCCTTTTGCGAATTTCGTCGTCTGAAAGCTTGATATTTAGCTTTTTATTTGGAATGTCAATATGAATGATATCTCCATCCCGGATAATAGCAATAGGTCCCTTTGCTGCGGCTTCAGGAGAAATGTGCCCTATTGAGGCACCATGGGTGGCACCGGAAAAACGACCGTCGGTAATCAAGGCAACGTCCTTATCCATTCCCATACCTGCAACGGCAGATGTCGCAGATAACATTTCTCGCATTCCAGGACCGCCCCGTGGCCCTTCATAACGGATAACAATTACTTCTCCTTTTTGTATTATTTTTCCCATAATTGCAGAAACAGCGTCTTCTTCATTGTCGAAAACACGTGCCGGACCTGAATGTTTCATCATTTCGTCAGCCACTGCCACCTGTTTGACAATTGCTCCGTCCGGTGCCAAATTCCCTGTTAAAACAGCCAGTCCGCCGGTTTCATGAACAGGATTATCAACAGGGCGAATGACTGACGGATCTTTTATTCCAGCTCGAATTTCATACAACATTTCGCCGAGAGGTTTGCCGTAAACGGTCATCTGCTGATCGTTAATAAGTTTGGCTTTTCGAAGTTCTGTTAAAATCGCAGGCACTCCTCCTGCATAAAACAGATCTTCCACATGATGCGGTCCGGCAGGGACAAGAGATGTCAGGTGAGGAATTTTTTCTGTAAAGCGGTCAAAGTCCTTCAATGTTATATCAACATCAGCATAATAGGCAATTGCAGGGATATGAAGGGTTGTGTTGGTTGATCCTCCCAGCGCCATATCAAGTGCAATAGCGTTATAAAAAGCTTCTTTTGTCATTATATCTTTCGGTTTGATATCCTTATTTACAAGCTCTACTGCTTTTACTCCTGTTTGCTTTGCAAGCAGAACCCTTTCAGAAAAAACAGACGGTATACTTCCATTAAAAGGAAGGGACATACCCAGCGCTTCGGATAAATTACTCATTGTATTGGCCGTGAACATCCCTGAGCAGGAACCGGCGCCCGGACAGGCATTACATTCATCTTCAAAAAGTTTATCTTCGGTAATATTTCCGATGGCAAAACGTCCCACAGCCTCAAAAACCTTATCAAGTCCCGTATTTTTTCCTGAAACCCTGCCGGCAAGCATGGGCCCTCCGGAAATAAAAATGGAAGGAATATTTAATCTGGCAGCGGCTATGAGCATTCCCGGAATTATCTTATCGCACGAAGCGAGCAGCACAAGGCCGTCAAAAGGGTGAGCCATTGCCATAATTTCCACGGAATCCGCAATCAATTCACGGCTGACAAGTGAATATTTCGTTCCCTCATGATTCATTGCAATGCCGTCGCAGACTCCTATGGTATTAAATACCATGGGCGTTCCTCCGGCAGTATAAATTCCGGCCTTTACAGATTCAACCAGCTTGTCCAGATGGATATGCCCGGGTATAATTTCATTAAATGAATTAGCAATTCCGATAATCGGTCTTTTAAGTTCCCAGTCCGAAAAACCGTCTGCTCTTAATAAGGAGCGATGGGGTGCCCTTTCCGGCCCTTTAGTCATCAAATCACTTCGCTTTTTCATCCACATTCTCCTTTTCCCAGCACACTCAATTTAGTTAAACTTTTTGCACAATATTAAACACATTAAACTTTGTCAAGGCTTATTTTCCTGTCGCTATTGTAATTTTTCCGGTTTACTAATTGAAAAGATTTACTACGGAGTAGCCCACCTTAGCGGGCATAACGGTAAAAGTGACGCTGTAGTATTAATACGAAAATGAAAATTTAATTTAGAGCGAATCCCTATATGACCTCCATGTCTGATAGCTCTTTAATTTGTTTTTTTGAATATCCGAGTTCTTTAAGTATCGCTTCTGTGTTTTCACCAAAGGCAACCGGCGGAGTAATGACTGATCCGGGAGTTTCACTCAGTTTAACGGGGACACCAATGACCAGGGTCTTAATCCCATCTTTACCAGTAACTTCAACTATCATCTCCCGTTCACGGAAAAGAGGATTTTTTAAAACTTCTGAAAAATTTTGAATAGGTTCACAGCAGGCATCAATGCCTGCCAGGTCTTTCTTCCATTGTTTAAAAGTCTTTTTTCTAAATGTAGTTTTCATAAAATCGATAATTTCCTGCCGCCGGTTTTCATCATATTGAAGCGGTGTGTATTCAGGAACTTCAAGGAACTTACAAAGATTTTCCCAGAAACGGTTTTCAACAGTACCGACTGAAATGTATCTTCCATCCGCTGTCTCATATGTGTTGTAGCAGGCGTATCTGTGAGATAAAATTGAATCGCCGCGTTTGGGAAATTGTCCTGTAATCTGTTTGAAAAAAAAGGCGAAAGGCATAAAACTTACCAGCCCGTCAGTCATTGAAATATCGATATACTGGCCCTTTCCGGTCCTTTCCCGTGAAAACAGAGCCATAAGGATTCCGATAGCTGCGTTCATTCCTCCTCCTGCAATATCTGCTATCTGAATCCCGGGGATGGATGGAGGATGATTTGCCTGGCCGATAAGATCAAGAGCACCGGATATGCTCAAGTAATTCACATCGTGGCCTGCCCTGTCACGATACTCTCCGGTCTGGCCGTATCCTGAAATAGAACAGTAGATTATTTTTGGATTCACTTTCAAAACGGTGTCGTAGTCAACACCGAGTCTTTGAACAACACCTGGTCGAAACCCCTCAAGTATGACGTCGGCATCATTTGCCAGGCGAAAGAATATTTTTTTTCCTTCTTCGGTCTTTAAATTTAACGACATGTGTTCCTTGTTTCTGTATAGTTGGCTAAAAAAAAGTCCGTCGTCCATAAAACGTTTGTCCTCTATGGCGATCACCCTTGCACCATGGTCTGCCAGGATCATGGAACAGTAAGGACCCGGTAAAAGGCGTGACAGATCCAGAACTTTTATTCCTGATAATGCACCTTGGTTAGGCATATTTATTTCCTTTGCGGATTGATTGATGTCGTAAGATCGAGCAGATCCGGTCTCCTGTTCGGAAGAAAAAATCTCATCTTGTGGT
>JASJGP010000046.1:0-3188 GCA_033791485.1 Desulfobacterales bacterium
CGCGAACACCATTCCGGAGAATCTTGAAAACATTTTATTATTTTAACACCGATTTTCTCGTTGCTTTTAGCCGTCATAGCAATATAAGAATTTTCATCTGAAATTACCGAAAGACCAGGTTCAGATGAGCACCATCCAGCCATCTTAAAGAGCTCGGCATCCTATGCCAGGGGACAGATCTCAAAATTGGATTATGAGCTCTTTTCGGATATGTGACGGTTATTTTTTTACCCGTGACAGTCAATTTTCCTTTTCCCCTGACAAAATGACGGTAAATCTTAGGTGCATCGCAATCTTCAAACCCTCGCAGTTTTTGGGCCATCATATTGTAAAGCGTATCCGCTATCATTGTCATGACTACATCAAAGTGGACCTTAATAAGAATAGGAGAAGAAAGCATATTGAGATTGAAAAATTTAACAGCTTCTGCAATGACGTTTTCAACCCGCCAGCGTCGGGCATAGTTGCCAACAAGCAATTCCACGGGAGTATCAAAGTCGTTTGAAATTAGGAAAGAAGGTTTTTCCCGGCCATTGCCGCGAACAATCACTTGCCGCAACCGGTCGTCATAATTTTTCAACTCGATTACCGATTCATACACAAGTGGGTTGGGGTATTTTCGTTTGGCATTGGGAATGTGCACACGTCGCCATGGTCCGAGTTGGCTGATACGATCTACCAGCTTTTTTCCGCGACGGCGCAATGTAATGAATTTTACCCCCTGGCGGTTCAATGCCGACAGGTTGGTGTAACTGGTAAATTTTGAGTCAAAAACAAATGTCGGAGTAACACCTCGTTGCACCTTTTTCCAAAAAGTGAAAAAATCAAGTACTTGATCATCGGCTTCCTGTTTTTTGATATCTGCGTCAGTATAGAGAATCAGTTTGGAGGCGGCATCTTGTGCAAAAAGGGTAAGTGCGCCTTTCATTACTTTATTGCGTGCCCCGGCCCAGTGCTTTTGCAATACAGATACTTCCCCAAAATGCGGTACAGTATGAAAGTCTAGGTTGACCACATTTTTGTCGTATAATCCAAGTTTGTTGACCTGAGAGACAAAGCCTTTTTGCAGACGCATCAATTGGTTCGAATCCAGGCTGTAGGAGTAAGTAGACATTGCCGTGCATTTGGGTAAAACATTGAGACTGGCGAAAAGCCCTGTTCCCGGATCAAATGAATGATCTCCCATATGAGCGTAACGCTGAGTGCCAAGAAGCTTGAGTGCAAGAAATGAGAGGAAATAATTGGTCGCCGGAATCGTTTTGCTGCCGGGTAGCCCGGCTTTCTGAATAATTTGGCTGATATTGAACCGCTCAATGAAAGGTGCAAACATGAAAATGCCGGCGGCATCACAGTCGATCCTTCGGTTTTCAAACTCACTTATATGGATGTGTTGGGATACTGCAGGGACTTGGGCACCTTTAATAGTCAGTCCAAGTTTGAGGCGGCTGCGCCTGGGTAGTCTATGGTAGCCCTCTTCAGCCAGAATACGTTCAACAGTGCGAACTGAAATCTCGACACCATCTTCAGATAAAAGCTGGACGATTTCACCTGCTGATAACCGATGATCTCGAAAGTTGCAGATTTTGGAACGGGTCAGGGCATCTACTTTGCGCCGTTTGATCTTGCCTTCGGGAACTGGTTCTGAAAAGTTGATTTTTCCGTGAACGAACTGGTGCCTCAACAAATTGACATAGCTTTGAGAATAGCCGAAACGGTCAGCGACCACTTTGGCCGGCAACCGATCGACAAATGAAGATCTCAACGCTTCATAGCGTTTTTGCCAATCATGAACCGGGTATAGGAAGTATTTTTCATCTCTCATACCCTTTATATAGTGTATGACGCTTATCAAGTCAACTATAGATTGTTTAAATATATTTCTTTACCAGGGCCGATTATAAGAAATCTTTGGCTTAATGTATTTAATGCTTGTTATTATAGTCTATTATTATTTTTCTGAGAACTTTTTACGAATACCTAATCCCTGTCTCATTTGTTTTAATGGTTAGTTTTTGATATTTATAGCGTCATACGATATAATAATACGCATTGGTACTTTTCCCAATCAAAGATAATAACATGTTTAATTAACTTATAATATTTAGATAATGAGCTTCCCTCAGATAGGGCAATTGTTTAGCATGGCTTCGCAACGCGAAAATCGGTGTTGAATATTGATTTGTTTGTCAATGAAAACATATCCTCTCGCCAAACATTGACATCACAGGGGCAAGAAACGATAAAAGCATGGTCAATCAATAAAGGAAATAGACTAATTAGATTTGCAGTAATTGCAGCTCCTCCCGAGTGCCCTGCCAATATCACTTTCGATGGGGAGTACAGCTTTTCGAGTTTTGTGATTGCTTGGGCAATTTGATTAACTCGTTTTTCATCGTAGTTGTCACCAATAGCATCGCCTTTTATACCATCGGATGTTCTTCCTAAAGGGTCTGTATAACCTGGTCTGAGCATTCCAACAGAAATCACATTTGAGTTCTTATTAGCTACTAATTCTGCAAACCGATACTGATACCCAGGATTGTTAAACGGAGAATCACCATGCAATGCAACCACTAATATAGGTTTGTCGGTAACATCGGCGCTTCTATATGTTCTGATTTTAGTACAACTATTATCTGCAATAATTTCATTTGATATGTCTTCACATCCAGCATGAACCAGATTTGCGTAAAATAGACACATGGTTGCTAAAAATACAACTAAAACGCGATTCATTTGGTACGCCCTTTTATTTGTGGTTATAACATCAATAATTAAGTGAAATGCTCTATAAAAGCGGATTTCACTTATCCGTTAGATGGAATGCACTACAAAATCAATATCAGCCGTGTGGTGATATATTGAGATCACCATCGGTTTGATCAAATTTAAGATATCATAGCTTTTCTGATCGGGCAAATTTAGCAGATCAGTTGGAGTATTCTTGACCTTCAATTTAAGAGTTTACGCCGATGGGACTTCCGATACACTTCAAATAAATATCCAGATGACATTGCATCGGTGGTGAAAGGGATGCGTCTGCTCTTAATTCTTAGTCGACCGGTTTGGTCTGTAACTGCAAAGAATTGGATGTGCCAATCATCTGCTGAGAGGAAACGAGCCAGCGAAGTTTTTGTCTGATGAATTGGGGCTAATTTTGTCACATGGATTAGATAATCTTTTTCACC
>JASJGP010000047.1:0-4630 GCA_033791485.1 Desulfobacterales bacterium
TTCAACTCGTTGGTAAATGATCACAAACAGTGGGGGTTGGATACTGACACAATCATAGAAATGAAAGCATCTTCGATCAATACAGTCTATTTATGCATAGCAACGGTTTTATTAGAAAGATTTGACATAGCGAGGGCAAAATATCACCAGCAAATACGTACACCTTTGAGTTATTATCAGCCAATCATTAATGAATTATTGAGCCGAGGTGAAATAAAAAATATTATAGACTTTTCCCTTCTTAATTTTAAAAGACACGGAATGTTTCCATTGTTTTTTTTTGGGCCACTATTGGCAATTTTTCATAATGTTATAAATCGATCTAAATCAATCCTGACGGCTATTAATAATCGCATCAATAGATAAATTATACGAATTTTAATTATGTATAAAAATATTTGTACAATAATTGCGAAAAATTATATTTCATTTGCACGAACCCTCTGCTCATCTTTCTTGGAATTTCATCCAGATGGCAAGTGTTATGTTTTGATAATAGATGCTTTCGATGGTTTCATCGATGAATCTAAAGAATGTTTTGAGATTATTAAAACAGACGACTTAAACATCTCTGACATTCAATCATTTTGCTATAAATACAATATTACTGAGCTTGCAACGGCGTTCAAGCCTTATCTCTTGAATCACTTATTTGATTCAAATGATATAGACAACCTTCTATACCTGGATCCAGATATACTTGTTACGCATTCCTTAGATTGTCTTTATTCCGAATTGAAGACGAGCGATATCCTTTTAACCCCGCATTTAGACAAAGACTTTCCCAATGATGGCTTGCTTCCCGATGATAGTCACATCATGCGAAGCGGCATCTATAATCTCGGATTTATCGGGTTGCGAAAATGTGAAAACGTTCAAATATTTTTACGTTGGTGGGAACAAAAACTTTACGATAAATGCGTAATCGATCATGAATTAGGATATTTTGTGGACCAAAAGTTTATCGATTTCGCCACAGTTTTATTCCCCAATATTAAAGTGATATATGATACCGGTTACAATGTTGCGTACTGGAATATCCATAGCCGGAAAGTTCACAAGCATCATAATGTATGGATGTGTAACGAAGGTCTTTTATATTTTTATCACTTCAGCAATTTCAAGCCAGAAAAATCGGCTGTTATTTCGGGCCATCAAAACAGATTCAACTTGAAAGACCATCCCGGATTGGCCGACTTGTTCATGTTTTATATTAACTTGCTGAATCAGAACGGTTACCGCAATTCGAAGAAGTGGCCTTATGGTTATAAGTATTATACAAGTGGAAAGAGAATCAACGAATCTGACAGAATTGTTTATCGTAAAATGAAGCATAAACTTCCTGAAGTAAATCCTTTTATTTATGATAATATTTCTTTTAAACTGAAGATAAATATTTTAGCGGATAAGATAAAAAAATTTATATTAAAAATAGTTTCAAAATTATTCGGAAACACGCTGAAATGAATCTAACCACGATGGGTAAACAGTGCGAGTAGTTTTCGATATTTCAGTCTTAGGTGCTGGGTTCTATATCCCAAGAGCGAGAACCGGTATTTTCAGGGCCATCGAGAACCTGTCTCAAGAGCTTGTTAAAGCGCATGCAATCTCTGTCTTTTCAACGGGAGAGAAGTTATATAGTTATTTTCAATCTGTCGACTATTTACAAACCAACGACAAGCTTCAGGGGGTTCCGCTTGCAAAACCACACGTGAATAAAAATGTAATGGATTTGATGCATAAGCTGCACAAACTCAACTACAATAAACACAAAAAACGGCTTCCCCTTAATCTACTAAATAGAGCTGCCAACAGCATTGCCTTCAGGACAATTGCTCGAAATATTGTAGACCATGATATGTTGGCGAGAGCTGATGTATATCACTCACCATTTCATCCTTTTCCTGAACAAGTCATGAAACTTACCCACCTTCACAAGGTCATCACGGTGTATGACCTTGTTCCGCTACTCTATCCGCAATTCTTTCGGTTCAACGAAAAGGAAATGATAGGAAGGGTGATTAAATCTATAAACGAAGACATGTGGGTGACGTGTATTTCACATACCACCAAGAATGATTTATGTAATTTCCTGCCCGCATTGGACCCCTCTCGTGTGTTTGTGACCCATTTGGCCGCCTCGCCATTGTTTTATCCATGCCATAATTCTATGGAGATTGATCGTCTCAAGGCAAAACTAGGAATTCCAGGCGGACCATACGTGCTGAGCATTTCAACCTTAGAGCCGCGCAAAAACGTGACGCAAACCATTAAATGTTTCTCCCGCCTGGCCCAAGACAACACGTTGAATGATCTTTCGTTGGTTCTGGTAGGTACCAAGGGATGGGCCTTCGATCCGATATTTAAAGAGATCGCTGCGAATCCAAAGATACGGGATCGAATTATTGTAACTGGCTATGTGGACGATAAATATCTGGCGCCTCTCTACAGTGGTGCGATGATGTTCGTTTATCCGTCATTTTACGAGGGGTTTGGGTTGCCCCCGCTCGAAGCGATGCAGTGTGGCGTCCCCGTCATCACATCAAATACCTCATCCCTTCCGGAAGTGGTCGGCAAGGCTGGTATCATGATTGATCCGGAAGATGCAGACGCACTGTGCCAAGCAATGTTGACCATATATGATTCAACTGAGGTCAGGCAAAAAATGTCAGCTGATTCATTGGCGCAGGCCAGCAAATTCAGTTGGCAAAAATGCGCGGAACAGACAATAAATGCCTATAAAGCGTCGATAACGAATTGATACCACGGTCCAGGTATCGGATTCCAGTGATAGGTAGGATCTCTTTTTAATTTTCATTACAGAAAAAATAGCCACGCCATTCGACCGCTTCAGTTCGCATGAATATATCCCAAGATGGTTAACTTTATTTGAGCGTTTTTCATCGGGCCATGCGCATTTATCTTGACAACATTGTTTTCAGCCTACAGAAAGCCGGAGGGATTTCTGTATATTGGTACGAACTGGCGCGAAGGCTTCAGGACCAAGCGGATGTATATTTTATCGATTCGAAAAACACAGTTGAAAACCTTTTCGGTTGTCAACTGAACGTGAGCCGCGAGCGACTATACAGTGATTTACCGATACCCCTCGCTGTTAATCGATATCTCCCAACCACAGTCCGCCTGCCGCGACAGTCGTTGTTTCATTCGAGCTACTACCGTGTTGCATGGCAACCGATGGTGGCCAATGTCGTTACCGTGCACGACTTCACTTATGAGTTTTTTCGTGCCGGCCTCCCCCGTTTAGTAAATCGTCTGCAAAAATGGTTTGCCTTAGTTCGTGCCGATGGCATTATCTGTGATTCAGAAAACACGCGTAAAGACATGTTGACTTTCTATCCGGCTCTACGGCACAAGCGGCAAACGGTAATACACCTTGGAGCAGATAGCGCTTTCCGCCCTCACAAAAAGAAAGCGGCGGTTCAATTGCACCCAGAAAAATACAGACATCAACCGTTTGTTTTATTCATCGGAGACCGCCGGCCAAACTACAAAAATTTTAAAGTGGCCGTGATGGCAGTGGGCTTGTTAAAAAACTACCGATTGGCAATTGTGGGCGGCAACCTGTTGTCGCCTGATGAACAGAGATTTGTTGAAAGTCATGTGGGCAAACGCTATGAGATCTATTGCGCGCCGAATACAGAGTTTTTAAACGATCTCTACAATGGAGCTTTTTGCTTACTATATCCATCACTTTATGAGGGTTTCGGTTTGCCTGTTCTGGAAGCCCTCCGCAGCGGGTGCCCAGTGGTAACGACCAATCGATCTTCAATTCCGGAGGTAATCGGAAATTCAGGACTGGTTTTGAATGAGGTAACGCCAGCGTCTCTTGCGAATGCGGTTAAGGGTCTCGAAAATCCCGAGGTTAGAGAAAAATACATTTTTTCAGGTTTCAAGCAAGCCTCCCGGTTCTCTTGGCATCTATGCGCCAGCGAGACATTAAAATTTTACCAGCAAGTACACGATGACTGCTTCCTTAGGAAGCGTGATTAAAAATAATGAAAATTTCGATCATAACCGTTTGCTATAACAGTGATGCGACGATTCGGCATACAATCAAATCGGTGCTGGCCCAGAGTTATCCAGATATCGAATATATTATTGTCGATGGGGCCTCATCGGATAGGACCATGGCGATTGTTGATGAATATGAAGATCATATTGCCAAGGTTGTCAGTGAGCCGGATAAGGGGATTTACGATGCGATTAATAAAGGCATCAAACTGACGACAGGGGATGTGGTTGGAATTCTGAACTCGGATGACTTCTATGCAAACAAGGATGTTATTCGAGATGTTGTTTGTCAGTTTGATTTGTTTCCTAACTCCGATCTTGTTTTTGGTGATGTGGTTTTTGTTGCACCCGATAATTTAGCAAAAATTACACGTTTTTATCGGTCTAATCACTTCAGAACTTGGAAACTCAGATTTGGTTGGATGCCTGCTCATCCGGCAACTTTTATCAAGAGGCGCACTTACGATCGAGCAGGCTTATATTCTTTGGATTTTAAAATATCCTCAGATTATGAGATGTTTGTTCGCTTGCTATTGGTATATAAGCTACGTTTTTCCAGAATAAATAAAGTTCTCGTCAGGATGCGTACTGGAGG
>JASJGP010000048.1:0-4931 GCA_033791485.1 Desulfobacterales bacterium
AGTCCATTTCATACTTTATTTCTCCGGCCTGTTTCTACAATCAAATATCTTATTTTAAAATGTCTATAATCTTTTTGCATTGATTTAAGTCAATAATAGAATAAATTAAGAAAACGATAAATTGCGGGTTTTATACAAGAAATTTTTATTATAAAATCTATCACCTGTAGATAGAAAAGTCAGACAGAATCGGAATCGCTCAACATGTAGCCGACACCCGGAACGGTTAGGATATATTGGGGTTGCTCAGAGTTTTTTTCCAGCTTGGCTCTTAGGTGCTGGATATGAACATCAAGAGCTCTATTCCATTTATACAATTTCTTACCAGGCCAGATCTCCTGTTTAAATGTATCTCTGTTTAGAACTTTGCCAGCATGTTTAAAAAGTAAGGAGCAATGCTTAAGTATATAACAGCTACATTGGTTGAAGGTATTGGATAAAATAGGGTGCGCCTGTTGACATTTCAGAAAAATGAAAAAACCCCCGCTTCAATAAACAGTGTGCGGAGGTTTTTTCAGTGGATTAACAATCTGCAATTGTTCTTAAGGAAACACTTCTTTGGGTTTTGTGGTAGTGCCCGTGGCGTTCGGAAAATCCTCAGCCTTGTATGCCTTCTGGTTGTGTTTAATCAGGTGTCGGGCTTCTTCCATGTAATTGCTGTAACGCTTTTTACACTCATAAAACCCGTGCCACCAGGCATAATCCGGAGCCATCATTGCGGTACCCATTCTGGCTCTCCGGCCCTCGTGATGCCAGAGTTCGTAAAATTCCACTTCCAGTCGCTCATCAAAAAATCTGGTTTTATCCAAAAGGCCTTTAGCATATAGATCATTTAGCATGGCTTTCGCCGGTTTGAAGTAGACATCATTGTACTCCTGAACTACTTTGTCGAGTTTGATATAATGATCGTCTACCCATGTTTTGCCATGGCACTGGGTGCAGACCACCTTCATCTTGTCACGTTCTACCTTCCAGTTGGTCTTTGCCGGGAAGGGTTTAAACTCAGAAGGCCTTATTGTGAGCGGTGCCTGCATCTCCCACGAGAGTCTTTCGGTGACATCATGCGACGTCAACGTTGTTCCCGCCCCCGACATGTGGCAGGATGCACAGGTGGGGCCCCGAAAATCCACTCCGGGTGACCAGGTGCCAGGTGCGGCGTTCCAGTTGTAATTATCACCATGAGCCGTATAAATGTCGCCATGTTTAGACTCCATGTAAATCTCAATCTGGGGATGATCCGGTCCTAAATGGCATTGACCACATGCCTCCGGTTTTCGTGCTTCCATGAGCGAAAACATGTGCCGGGTATGACAACTTGTACAACTACCCTTGCTGCCGTCAAGATTGATTCTTCCCACACCTACATTGGGCCAGGTTTCAGGATCCAGCTTTCCTTTCTTCTGTTTCAGAATCGTACCGTGGCAGTGATAACACCCTGTCGCACGCTCAATATCACTGTTCATCCCATTGTTCAGCCAGGGGTCGATCTTCCATATAATTTCTATTGTATTGGCATGCTTGCTCCGGCCATACTGCTTGGCTTCATCCGGGTGGCATCTCGAACAGTCTTTAGGGGTGACAACCGCTGTAATAGGTACTTTATATTCACCGGTTCCATATGGCTGATCCGAACGCTGGTATTGCTTGTAGTGCTCCTGGCTGACATCCGGATCAAATTTTTCCGCTTTGTGGCAGTCGTAGCATGTAATGTTTGCGCTCGCATGGCGACTGCTAGCCCAATCGGCAAACAGCCCCGGATGTTCCCGTTTATGGCACTCAATACAGGCAACAGCTTCTTTAGGCATGCTCCTTTCGATTCGAAATTCTTTTGCTTTTGGAATATTCTGGGCCATACCGTTGATTGCCGGGGTAATGCTGATGATCAGTACAGCCGGCAACAACAAAAGCCTCCATTTTCGAATCATCGTTAACCTCCTTTCGTTAGGTGTTTACGTTATAATCCCAATCCCCGATATGAATCTTGATATTGCTTATAAGCGTAACCCTGTTTTGGGTTGTGCACCAAATTTCTGTGACAGTCTACGCACTTTTTTTCAAATCCTTCTCTGGCATAAAGAACAGACCGGTGAGCCAGCATGGCTCCCCTTTTGTTGGGAATGTAAAGAATGTTTCTGTGGCACTTCTGGCATTGATCGTTGGTAAAATACGCATAGGCCTTTTCTTTTTGAAGAGCGTGATCGTATTTACTCATATCTTGAGTAAAATGGACAAAGATATCTTTAATGCCATGTGCTGTTTTTGCGTAAAAGAAATTAAATGTATGGTGCGGGGCAGGCAGGTGACAATCCATGCAATCAGCAACAAATCCATGTGCATTGTTTACGTGGGTCGATGTTTTCCAAGTGTTATAGGCGTACTGAATCTCATGACAAGAGGCGCAAAATTCCGGGGTTGATGTCCTAACCATGGTGTAGTAACCGACACTGAAAAGAGGAAACGCAATGATGATACCGACAGCAATAAGGATACCAGGAATGATATATTTTTTCATGGCTTCTCCTTTATTTTGTGGTTAAGCAATTAGCAATGAATCAATATACTTGAACTAATTTTGGATACACATGCCAGCGGTTTCGGCAGTAGAAAATATATATGGAATAGAATTATTGTTATTTATAAAATAAATAAGGATTTTTAAGATAGGAATAGAAATATTCGTAAAATACTATTTAAGAAATGTCAAGCGAAATATACCACATGGTAAACATGAATAAGAGGGACATGGAATTAGTTATTAGAGCTCTTTTCAAGTTGATATACATTCTTTTTATAAAAGCAAACTTCCTATTGGCGCCTCGCCGGCCAACCAGCTGTGCAATTTCATCGCATTCAATAGCTGAGTTTAACTGATCAATAGGACTTATATTAAAGGGCCCGTGCAAAAATAGGGGCGAATATATTCAAGTTTTTTTGGGCCAATTCCTTTTACTTTAAGCAAATCATCTACGGTTTTATAGGGACGTCCGGCTATGATTCGTACTGAAAGAACAGGACCGATTCCATTGATAGACATAAGTTCTTCTTTTCCGGCGATATTCGGGTTAAGCAAGGCTTGTGGAGAACTGGTTTTTTTCAACTTAAAAAGGGGGATATCATTGGAATCAGTTCTGTTCTTTTTAAAAAGGAAGGGTTCAGTTGAAAAATACACAAAAATCGGCAGGTGATCCGAGTATCCTTTACCCAAATGCCTGCCCCTGCCACGTTTGGCCCTTTGCCATCTATAGACGGCCTTTCTTTTGAACAGATAGTTCGGCTGGAACTTATTAAATGAATTATCGTTATAGGAAATCCCCTTATTATCATAAAGTCCTTTGGATACGATAATGTTGTCAGGACTACCCTTCTTTCCGAAAAAGTTGTAAGACCAGCGTCTTCTTTTACTCACTTCAAGCCATAAATTATACAGATAGTCATTTGCGTCCTGCTTTGTCAGCATCTTTTCGTTGACCATTTGAGAATCTTTGATAGTCCTTAAGATATGATTGATTCCTGTAATACCGTTAGTATCGTTTAATCTGCCGGAATTTTGAAAGGTTTTATATTCATTATAGTTAGAGTTGAAATCACCTATCAGTATAAAGTCAACATCCTCTTTTAGTTTGCCAATCTCTCTTTTAAGCTTTTTGGCGTAAGCTATTCTCATACTTTCAGGGCCTCGTTTCGATTTCCAGTGATTGACAAACAAAATGAGACGATTGCTGTCGATATCAAGAGTTATTTTAAGAATATTTCTCGCAATTTTATTATAAACCTGTATTTCTTCTTTTTCAATAATTGGAAACTTGGACAAAACAGCACATTTCACCGGCGTGGCCTTGGAGTCGGCAATTTCAAAATAAGGGTAATCTACACCGAAGGCTTTCAGTTTGCGAAGTAAAGCTATAAGTGCTTTTTTCGACTCGACTTCCTGCAAGGCAACGACATCAGCTCCCAGGTCCTTCATCACTCTGGCAATATTGGTGTATTTAATATTTACAATATCCTTGGTCCAGCCATAACTGGTATTCGGAATATACTCCTGGTATTCCGTTCCATCCCTGGTAAGGTCAAAAAGGTTTTCCAGGTTATAGGTTGCAACTTTAAATGTTTTTGCTTCTATTGATGGAATACAGCAAAGCGAAATAAGCAAAATTGATATAATTATAGTTTTCATATGCCTGTAATATACACTGATAGACCTTTTTCCACAAACCCTTTTAAACCTATTATCCCTGGAGTATCTTCGTTTAACCGTATCTGATACAGGACATGGAATGTCCCAAAAAACGCTAAATCGTATCTATGAACCTTTTTTTACAACAAAAGAAAAAGGCACGGGCATTGGCTTATCAATAGTCTATTCAATAATAAAGGATCATGGAGAATTTATTGAAAGTGACAGAGATCTTGGCAAGGAGACAACCTTCAGGATTTACTTGCCTGATTTAGTACTTCTTGACATTGGCATGCCCGGCATAGGTGGCATTAAATCTTTACAGGAACTCATGAGCGTCAATTCAAAGGTTAAAGTTGTTATAATGAGCGGATATTCCGAAAAAAGAAGTATCGAAGAAGCCAGAACATTAGGAGCTGAGGCCTTCTTACAAAAACCATACCATGTTACAGAGCTGCTTAATACAAGAGACCTTTGAAAAATGGTAATTTTTGTTCGAGTTCAAGGAAAGCGAAAAATTCAACCACAGGAATATATTGAATATTTCGAGGATTGAAATTTGAGCTTGACGCAAAAATCGGACAAAAAGTGCCGTTTTGCAAAGGTCTCTACAATTAGAAGTGTATTAGACAGACATTCCAGTTATGAATGGAGAGCAAGGCCATCCCTTAGGGGTCGTCTTGGAACTCGACCAACGGGAGGCGCAGTAAAAAAGTCCCTGCTTTATAGCGGGGACTTTTTTATATTTCTCTAAATC
>JASJGP010000049.1:0-13088 GCA_033791485.1 Desulfobacterales bacterium
CTTCTTTTACTGTAAAACCAATTTTTTTTCTTTGGTCTATCTTCAACGCTTAGCAGTTGGTCCAAAATTTCAAACACGATCTGAAATCGCTGATCAGTGATTTTTTTTAACTTTTCAAGTCCTTTTCTGATGTCTTTATTATCAAGAAACAGTTGCCTGAGTTTCACAAATACACGCATGATTTGTATATTTACCTGAACAGCCCTCTCGCTCTTTAAAACAGAGGAAAGCATAAGCACACCATGCTCTGTAAATGCAAATGGGTTGCGGGACGCCCATCAAATTATAAGATTCTATTCATCCAAAAACCTTCCTTAGTTTATCATCTTTCCAATAACAAAACAGCCTTTTTACAATATCGGTCTTTACTCATTTTTTCCCAGGCCTCAAATACTCTGTTTTGATGGACCTGATATACTGCCAGTGCGTTTTGCGGGAGCGAGGAGTCCTCATGTCTAAGTAACAGTCTTCACATAAAATCCTTGATAAATAACGGTATTGGTCATCGGGTTTGATCTCTGAATGGCATCCGCTGCAAATCTTATACATTGTTGCCTCTAAAAATTGTGTTTAAAACTGTAGGATACTGTATTAAAGTGGAAACAAGTCAGTTTTTTTGGTAAGTAAGATATCATATTTAATAAAAATTGTCCAGAATCTTAAATAGTTGACAGGTTTACTGGATGGTACCGCTTTATTCTATGCATGGATTGCAACCTGCCTGGTTGAACTGTTGCATCTTTTGCAGAAATTGCTTTTTAAGGGAATTGTTGAATAGAGGATTCTTTAATTTAAGCCGTAAAGGGGGAAGGGCAAATGGCTGCTTTAGCAAATTCAAAATCAGCTAATTTGCCATTGACTAACCTCTGTCTTTTGCAGTTCCATACATTCGGATAATGGAATCACTTCAACTTTTTCATGAAGCCGGTAGCGTTCCTTTCCGGGGTACACCACAAAAAGTCCTTTCAAAAAAAGATCATGCAAAGCGATGTGCATCGATTTGGTCATAGACGGCGCATCGCTGCACTTAAATTCAAAACCCCACCGCATGCCGTTTCTAAAAAGCATCAGATCCAACTCAGCCCCTCGCTGTGTGCTCCAAAAATAGGCTTGATCAGATCCGAGCATGGCCAGTACCTGTTCAATGGCAAATCCTTCCCACGATGCGCCGTAGCGCGGGTGTGAACGTAATGATGCCATATCCGTAATTCCTAAAAGAAGATGCAGCAATCCGCTGTCACGGAAATATATCTTTGGCGATTTTATTTGCCTCTTTTTCAGATTTTCAAACCAGGGAGGCAGCACGCGCAACATATAACTGCCGGTAAGAATATCGCGATAGTATAAAGCTGTCTTTGGAGAAGCACCGATAGAACGCGCCAGTTCCGACGCATTCCACACCTGCCCGTGATAATGCGCCAGCATTGTCCAAAAACGACGAAGAGTTTCTGCAGGAACCCGAATTCCTAGCTGTGGGATATCCCGCTCTAAAAAAGTGGCAATAAACGCCTCGCGCCACCGCCCGCTCGCCTTATCCGATGAAGACAGATATGATCGGGGAAAGCCGCCGCGAAGCCATAAAGAGTTCTGCACGTCAGCGTCTAACTCATCAAACATAAAACCAGGGACAGCGACAAACAAAGCGCGCCCGGCAAGTGATTCCGAAACTCCGCGAACCAGGCCAGGCGAAGCGCTGCCCAAAACCAGAAAACGGGTAGAAACATCAGATCGATCAACAAGTGGACGCAACGTTTCAAAAAGTTGAGGTATTCGCTGTATCTCGTCGATAATAACCAGGCCACGCAGAGGTTCAAGGGTGATTTCGGGTGTGACAAGGGCAGCCCGTGAGGCCGCTCGCTCCAGGTCAAAACGATGAACCGTGACGCTTTTCCGTTTTTCAAAAACGTTTGCAACCATCTGCGCCAGGGTGGTTTTTCCTGTTTGGCGAGCCCCGAGCAGCACCGTCACAGGGGATTCATCAAGGAATTGGAGCACCTGATTCATTAAACGGGGCCTGGCTATGAGTTTGATTTTTTGTTGCATATTAGGAGGATATCTCCTAATTTACCCTAATGTCAACCATTATCTCAAAAACATCATACATGGGGAGAGTGTGGGGAGATAGACGACATAAAATAAAAAAGAGCTAACGCTTGATGCGCTAACTCTTTGATATTACTGGTGCCGAGGGACAGAATCGAACTGCCGACACGGGGATTTTCAGTCCCCTGCTCTACCGACTGAGCTACCTCGGCACAACCAAGAACAGACTGTTTTCCCTATAGAAGTCCTGAAATTTTGTCAAGATTTATTTACCCATATCGCCAAAAAGATATTGCGCTAAGGTGCATGCGGCTATTGTGGCTGTTTCGGCACGCAAAATACGAGGGCCGAGAGAGGCTGTAATAAAACCGCTTTTTTTGGCGCTTTCAACCTCCTTTAATGTAAAGCCACCTTCAGGCCCCAGCAGAATAAATATTTTTTCCAGAGTCTTTAAATTAGATGCCGGAAGCTCTTTATTAACAGGCTTTAATTCTTCTTCCCAGAAGACGATCTTAAGGTCATTGTCTTTCGCAAGATTCAGTATTTCTTCAAAGGAGACGGTTGCCCCTATTTCCGGTGAACAGCATCTTTTACACTGCTTTACAGCTGCTTGTGCAATTTTATTCCATCTTTCGGTTCGGGTAACAAGTCGTTTCTTATCCGGTCTTGGCACTGATCTCTTTGCGATAAAAGGTATCCATCTTGTTATTCCAAGCTCTGTAAGCTGCCTGACCAGCAAGTCCATTTTTCTATCTTTTAACAGGGCCTGGGCAACAGTGATGTTTACGCTTGATTCGGCAGTTGAAGAAAACCTGCGAATAACCGAGACTTCTACGCTTTTTGGCAGTAAAGTTACGATCCTTGTCTCATAATTGAGGCCCGTACCATCAAAAAGACCTATCTTATCGCCAGGCTTGAGGCGCAGTACGTTTTTTATATGATGCGCATCAGAACCTTTTACTACAGCTTTTGAATCTGTAAAATCCGATTGTTTAATAAAGAAATATCTCATAATGTTTAACTGCGAAGTTGCCTCGCTGTAAACAGGGCTGAATTATAGTTTTTGGTTCTTCTCTAGATTAGTTGATGCAAAAGGTTTGCAGTTGCCGGTTCGCGGTTCACAGTTTTCCCAATAAACTATTCAACGCCTTGACAAGATGCCGTGATAAGAGGTGAAGCCTGAACCCCTTGACCCCTTGAATCTTTAAAATCCATCAAAGGCAATTATGTTGACACATATCATACCCTGTGGTAAAATTACATGATAATTATAAATGATTGAGTTCCCATTGTAAGGGCTTGCTGCGTTGCTCGACACTTGGAATTGCGAACTTATTTTTACGAACCCAAAGGACTTTTAAAAAGGCGAGGGTTGACATGGAAGAAAAAGACAAAATCATTCAATTAGATGATCCCTTGGACGAAGAGATTGTTGAACTTAACGATGAAGTGCCAGACATACCTGATGATGAGGAAATAATTGAGGTTTCAGATTTCGCTGATACATCTCAAACAGAAAACGAAGATATTTTAGATCTTACCGAAATAGTCGATACTCCTTCAGATGAAGATGATGATATTATTGATATTACTGATACCGTAGAAGATTACGCAGAAAAAGATGAAGAAGTTATAGAGCTTAATGATGTTGACGGGGGAGCTTTTATAAAGGAAGAAGAGATTCTGGAGATTGATAGTATTGCGGGCGAATTTCCTGCGGAAGATGAAGAGATTTCAGATAATGGGTATGTTACTGAAGAGCCGGCTGTGGATGAGGAAAAAATTGCTGAGCTTGATAAGACCGTTGAAGAACCCGCTGAGCCCCAAATAAAGGCTTTTGAACCGGAAGGCCTTGCGGTTGAGAAATCTTTCGAAGAAGAAATTGAGGATATTATCGATAATGCTCCCGCGGAAGATGAAGATATTATCCAATCTACCGAGCTCGGAAGTGAAACGGACAGTTCCGGATTTTCCGATTCAAGCGACGATGATCTAAGTGCAGACCTCGACTCGGAATTAGATGAAGAAACAATTGAATTGGACGAATTAGACAGCGACGATTTGGACGGAGAAATCAATGTTGAATTTGATGATCAATCGTTGGCAGAAACTGCTGAATTTTCACCTTTAGAAGCATTGTCTCTGAATGAAGAGCCAACCGTGTTATTAGATGAAGAGCCTGTTAAAGAAGAGGAACTCGTTGAACCCGAAATAAAGGCTTTTGAACCGGAAGATCTTGCGGTTGAGACATCTTTCGAAGAAGAAATTGAGGATATTGTCGATGATGCTCCCATAGAAGATGAA
The DNA here is from genome assembly GCA_033791485.1 of Desulfobacterales bacterium. Lineage (GTDB taxonomy): Bacteria > Desulfobacterota > Desulfobacteria > Desulfobacterales > JAUWMJ01 > JAUWMJ01. Next base: position 4,348 of record JASJGP010000049.1, read on the forward strand.
GGTATTATCAAATCTGCCGAGTTCGAAAGTGAAACGGACCGTTCCGAATTTTCCGGTTCAAACTACGATGATCTAAGTGCAGACCTCGACTCCGAATCAGATGAAGAAACAATTGAATTGGAGGAATTAGACAGCGACGATTTGGACGGAGAAATCAATATTGAATTTGATGATCCATTGTCGGCAGGAACCGCTGAATTTTCATCTTCAGAAGCGTTGTCTCTGAATGAAGAGCCTCTTAAAGAAGAAGAACCCGCAGAGGGTGAAAACAGTTCTCCGGACATGGAAACTGCTTTAGAGTTCGACCAGGAAGATGATTCTACGGATTCTCAAGAAGATGATTTAGAGCCGGAAATTGAAACCCTGCCAACTGAAGAATATGATCCTGAAGAATATGATCAGGAATCAGATGCTTCCTTGCAGGAAGATTTGAGAACAAAGGATTATGTTGTTGACCCTGAATCAATATCTTCTGAGATGATTGAAGAGGCTGTTGAAAAAGTTGTCAGGAAGATGTATTCTGAAAAGATTGAGAGCGTACTTGTCGATGTTATTGAAAAAAGAGTTTCCAGTGAAATCGAAAGGCTTAAAATCCTACTGCTTGAAGATACAACTGGTGATGAGTAATCTATTTTTATCTATGGGATTTTCCGCAGGAATATTTCGTTAATTTAAAATCAGGATAAAAAAACGGGGATTATTTGCTAATCCCCGTTTTCAATTTATCGACGAATTTGCCCAATGTAATTTGTTTGACTTTTATTGCATCGGGGTAGAATTCCGGCGGTATTTCCTCTGGTGGTGAAAAATAAAAAGGAGTTTTTATTAATGAGTTCCAATCTGCTTGACAAGGGTTATGAACCACATGAAGTGGAAAAGCGCTGGTATTCCTTCTGGGAAGAAGAAGGGTTGTTTGCTGCAAGTGAAAATGGTAGCCAAAATAGCTATTCTATTGTAATTCCTCCTCCCAATGTCACGGGAGTTCTTCACATGGGTCACGCACTTAATAATACAATGCAGGATATTCTCTGCCGTTATAAAAGACTGCGTGGAGATAATGTCCTGTGGATGCCGGGAACAGACCATGCCGGCATTGCTACCCAGAATGTTGTAGAAAAACATCTCGCTGGGCAGGGAACTGATCGACACCAGCTGGGACGGGAAAAGTTTATCGAAGCTGTATGGGAGTGGCGCAAGGAATACGGCAGTGCTATTATTAATCAGCTCAAACACCTCGGAGCTTCATGCGACTGGGATCGTGAACGCTTTACAATGGATGAAGGGTTGTCTACGGCTGTACGCAAGGTTTTTGTGCAGCTTTACGAAGAAGGCCTTATCTACCGGGGTAACTACATTATTAACTGGTGCCATCGCTGTCACACTGCCCTTGCTGACCTCGAGGTTGAGCATGAAGAAATTGACGGAAATCTTTATTATATAAGATATCCGTATGCAGACGGGAAAGATGGTGTCATTGTTGCAACAACCAGGCCGGAAACAATGCTTGGAGATACAGCAGTTGCAGTCAACCCGGATGATGAGCGGTACCGGCAAACCGGCAAAGAAAGCGTTATTCTTCCTTTGATGAACAGGCAGCTTCCTGTGATTAAAGATAAATATGTGGACATGTCATTTGGAACCGGGGCATTGAAAATTACACCGGCGCACGACCCCAATGACTTTGAAATAGGCATTCGCCATGATCTGCCCAGCATCAAGGTGATTGGGGATGATGGCATGATGACTGCTGAAGCCGGAAAGTTTAAAGGTCTTGATCGTTTCAAGTGCAGAGAAGAGGTGGTTAAGGAACTCGAAAAGGAGGGTCTTCTTGAAAAGATAGAGCCTTATAAACATAGTGTCGGGCACTGTTACAGATGCAAGACTGTGGTTGAGCCGAATCTATCAAAACAGTGGTTTGTAAGCGCCAAACCCCTTGCAGCAAAGGCGATAGCAGCAGTAAAGGATGGAAGAACAAGAATTATTCCCGCAATCTGGGAAAATACCTATTTTGACTGGATGAATAATATTAGAGACTGGTGTATTTCGAGACAGATTTGGTGGGGGCACCAGATACCGGCATGGACCTGCGAAGAGTGCGGAGAAATAGTTGTTGCTCTGAATACACCGGAAAAATGCTCTGCGTGTGGAGGAAAAAAACTTATACAGGAAACAGATGTGCTAGACACCTGGTTCAGTTCTGCCCTGTGGCCCTTTTCTACGATGGGCTGGCCGGATAAAACACCCCTTTTAAAAAAGTTTTATCCAACAGATGTGCTCGGTCCCGGTTTTGATATTCTTTTTTTCTGGGTGGCGCGCATGATGATGATGGGAATCCATTTTATGGGGGATGTTCCTTTTAAGGATGTTTATGTACACGCTCTGGTGCGTGATGAAAAGGGCAAAAAAATGAGCAAGTCAAAGGGAAACGTAATCGATCCTTTGACGATAATTGAAAAGTACGGAACCGATGCCTTCCGGTTTACGCTGGCTGCTTTTGCAGCCCAGGGCAGGGACATCAAGATGTCTGAAAAGCGGGTTGAAGGATACCGACATTTTGTCAACAAGCTATGGAATGCGGCACGTTTTGCCCTGATGCATATTGATAATAGCTACGATAGCATAGAAGGCCACAATTTATCCCTTCCGGACAAATGGATTTTGTCCAGACTCAACAAGGCTGCTATCAATGCTTCCGAGGCTATCGAAAGTTACAGATTCAATGATGCAGCAGGGGCGCTGTACAAGTTCGTATGGCATGAGTTTTGTGACTGGTATCTTGAGGCTATTAAACCTGTATTATACGGCAAAGAAGGGGAGGATAAAAGGAAGAGAACATTGAGTGTGCTTTGGCGCGTTTTGCACGATACACTTATTTTGCTACATCCGTTTATACCTTTTGTAACAGAGGAAATATGGAATAAACTACCGGGAACTGAAGGGTCTATTATGCGGGCAATTTTTCCTCCGGACAATTCCGATTTTGCAAAGACAGTCCGGGATTTAGAAGCCGAAGCGAAAATGGGGCTTGTCATGCAGGTAATAACAGGAATAAGGAATATTAGAGGCGAGATGAACATATCCCCTTCCATGTCTCTTGACGTTTCAATACAGTCAGACGATGGAATTATCAGAGAAACTATAAATCAGCATAAAGATATAATTGTCAATCTTGCCGGACTGGAGGTACTTTCTGTTGAGTCTTCCGGGAAAAAGCCGGAAAGAGTAGCAACGTCGGTTATTGAGGGTGCTACCATATTTGTCTCTCTGGAAGGGATTATAGATTTTGATAGAGAAACTCAGCGTCTTGAAAAAGAAATTAACAAACTGACAAATGAACTCGCACCTGTTTTAAAGAAACTGAAAAACGAGAACTTCCTGGGAAAAGCACCTGAAGACGTAGTAAAAAAAGTAAAAGATAAAAAGATGCAGCTTTTAGAAAAGCAGCAAAAGTTGCAGTCGAACCTGGACAGGATAAAGGCGCTTAACCCTGTACAGGGGTCAAGTTAAACAAGGGCACTTTGAGCCTGGATAATTTACCATGCATTCTATAGATGATTTAATTGAAATAGCACTTAAAGAAGATATCGGTCCGGCCGATATTACAACAGACAATCTTGTTGGCCCTGAACTTGAGGGAGTCGGTGTAACCATTGCAAAAGAAAGGCTTGTAATTGCAGGACTTGAGATTGCAAAAAGGGTTTTTCAGAACCTTGATCCTGAAGTTGTTTATAGGTCTGAATTCAAAGATGGTGATACCCTGGAAAAAGGCGGCACAATTTTTCAGATAAGCGGCAAGCTTTATGCCCTGCTCAAAGGTGAGCGGACAGCCCTGAATTTTCTGCAAAGACTTTCCGGTATTGCAACGAATGTACGTTCTTATGTGGATAAACTGGAAAAAAATACTGTTCGCCTTGTTGATACACGCAAAACAACCCCGGGCCTGCGCTTTTTGGAAAAATATGCCGTTCGTGTTGGGGGAGCTTTTAATCATCGTATGGGGCTTTACGACGGAGTTCTTATAAAAGATAATCATATAGCTGCCTGTGGCGGCATAACAGCTTCGGTAGAGCGTATCCGCAGCAAAATATCGCATCTTATGAAGGTAGAAGTAGAAGTATCTACCATAGATGAAGTAAAGGAAGCCATAGCGGTCGGTTCGGATGTGATCATGCTGGACAATATGAGTATTAAGCGGATAAAGGAATCAGTAACGTTAATCGGTGGTCGCGCTATAGTTGAAGTTTCGGGGGGGGTTACAGAAGATAATTTTCTCCGCCTGGCAGATATCGGTGTAGATCTTATCTCTGTAGGGGCTTTCACGCATTCTGCAAGAAGCATGGATATAAGCATGCGGATTAACAAATAACCGGCAGATTTAGATGATTCCCATCCGCGATACCATTTCTACAAGAAACTACCCGGTTGTCAATAATACAATCATCGGTATTAATGTTGTCATTTTTTTACTGCAAATGACGCTGGGACCGGGACTGGACCGCTTTATTTATATTTATGGCCTTGTTCCAGCCCGGTATTCCGTCCCTCAAATCGCTTCTTATTTTACGCCAGGACAGCAGCTTTTTTCCATAGTTTCCTTTATGTTTTTGCATGGAGGATTTTTGCATCTCCTCGGAAACATGTGGTTTTTATATATATTCGGCGATAATGTAGAGGACAGACTGGGTCACTTGCGATACATCGTGTTTTACCTCCTTTGTGGTGTGGCATCAGGCCTTTCAAATCTCTTATTAAATCTGAATTCAAATATTCCTACTATCGGAGCAAGCGGCGCCATAGCAGGCATAATGGGGGCTTATTTTATTCTCCACCCCAAATCGAAAATCTTAACCTTAATCCCCATCATATTTATCCCCTGGTTTATTGAAATACCTGCTTATTTTTTTCTTGGTTTCTGGTTTGTCCTTCAGTTCCTGAATGCTGCTGGGAGCCATGGAGCTGCAGGCGGTATTGCATGGTGGGCGCATATCGGAGGATTTGTTTTTGGAATAGTTTTTCTAAAGCTCTTTCTTTTATTGCCGTCTTTCGGTGTTACAGAAAGAATGCGTCAGGTAACAGCAAAGAAAAAGACACACCGTCTGCAGGTTATACGTCCTGTCGCACCGGGTAATGATTCTCATCTTTATGGCACGATTGTAATTATGCCTTTCGAAGCTCTGGCTGGTACCAGCAAGATGGTGAAAATTCCATGGGGATTTCATAAAAGACTTGTGAGAGTTTCGATCCCACCTGGTATAAAAGAAGATACAAAACTTCGCTTAAAGGGGCTTGGCAGGCCTACAACGGATGGGCAAAAAGGAGATTTGTTTTTAAAGGTGATTATAAAAAGCATGACGGTTTCGTAAAAAATTCAAATTCAAGGCGTGCAAATTTTGGAATTATGAGGCGTACTAATCGTACGTTGAATGATTACGAAATGAAGCACAACGCAGAAGTTGGAATTTTTACGAGGCCGTCAATCATGAAGCTTCCTCTGCGGTAAGGGTGGTTACCTTATTCCGCCCTTTTTCTTTTGAAAGATACATTGCCTTGTCTGCTCTTTGTATAAACTCTGACAGTTGTTCACCAGGGTAATATTCCGTAACACCAATACTTATGGTTATTTTTGCTTCTTTTCCCTGCTGAGGAATAAAATTTTCAGCCTTTAAAGCGGATTTTATCCTTTGCGCAACATGGTGGGCTTCTTCACAGCTTGTTTCAGGCAGAATAACAGTAAATTCTTCCCCACCATACCTATATGCACTATCCAGCTTCCTGAGACATGATTTGATTGTTTGAGCAATTCTAACCAGCGCCTTATCTCCTTCAAGGTGACCATAAGTGTCATTGTACTTCTTAAAATGATCGATATCCATAAGCAGTAATGCAAGGGAGCGCTTGTAACGGTTGAACCTGTCAACTTCCACTTCGAGCTGGCTGTAAAAGGATCTTGAATTGTGAAGCTTGGTAAGACCATCTGTTATTGCAAGCTTTTGCAGTTTTTCCATCATCCGGCCACGATCTCTTGCGAGTTCTCTTTCCGCTAAAACTTTTTGCACTCTAAGCAACAGTTCTTCAAAGCGAACCGGTTTAATGATAAAATCACTTGCGCCAGCTTTGATTGCTTCTTCGTAGGAATAAATGTCACTATAGCCGGTTATAATAATAACATCACTATCATATTCTTTTACTATAAGCTTGGTAAGCTCAAATCCACTCATTTCAGGCAGCATTATATCTGTAATTACAACTTGTATACTGTTTGTTTTTAAAATATGAATTGCTTCTTCTGCGCTTGACGCCTCTAAAGAATTATACCCTGACAGTTTCACAAATTCGGTCATAGGGTTTCTTACACTGGAGTCGTCATCAACGATTAAAATGTCATTATTCATTTTTAATAATTCCGCCGTTATTATACGGTTTATTAGGGGTTTGACATTGAGTAAAATAATTTGATAAAAGCAGTTTCCTTTTACTAAGTTACTAATATATCAGCAAACATGAATTATGTCAACAGGCTTTTTTATGCTTTTACAATTCCTCAAGAAAATGATAGACTGTTAATTCTAAACAACTGAGTCAGTTTCAACTACAAAATCCTTTTTAGCCTACCAGCTAAAAGCTTTTCCTGCTTGTGCTGGACGGTTTCGTAAAAAGTATCCCGCTTCAGTTCAGCGGGACGTTGTGCTACATTTCGTAATCATTCAACGTACCATAAGTACTCCTTATGATTACAAAATTTGCACGCCCTTCTTGTTCCGCTGCTTTTTAGCAGGAGAATTTGATCCGCCTGCGGCGTATTACGAAACCGTCTAAATCGGACTTTTTACGAGTTCATCATAATTTGTGAGAATAAAATTTAAATGAAAAATATCAGAAATTTCAGCATTATTGCACACATCGATCATGGCAAATCGACCCTGTCTGATCGCCTTATTCAGGCTACAGATATTGTGTCTGACCGTGATTTCCAGGATCAAATCCTTGACACTATGGATATTGAGCGTGAAAGAGGCATAACAATAAAGAGCCAGACAGTTTGTCTGCCTTATGTTGCTAAAGATGGCCGGATGTATTCTCTTAATCTGATTGACACCCCCGGTCATGTTGACTTTACTTACGAAGTTTCGCGGGCTCTTGCTTCCTGTGAAGGAGCACTGCTTTTGATAGATGCCAGTCAGGGCGTTGAAGCCCAAACCCTTGCAAATCTTTATCTTGCCATGGAACACAACCTTGAGATTATTCCTGTTATCAACAAAATAGATCTTCCGTCGGCAGATATTGAAAGAGTTAAAAATCAGATAGAAGAAGACCTCGGGCTTGACCCTGAAACTGCCATCCTCGCGTCAGCTAAAGAAGGAACCGGAATCGATGATGTGCTGGAAGCTGTTGTAACAAAACTCCCCGCTCCCGAAGTAACTACAGAAGACTCTCTTAGAGCGCTGATTTTTGATTCCCATTATGACCCTTATCGGGGGACGATTGTTCATTTTAGAATATTCCAGGGGAAAGTAAAAGCCGGCGATACAATCATATTTATGTCCAACAAAGCTGTTTATAAAGTTGAGGAGGTAGGGATATTTCAGATTAACCGGGTGCCTCAAAAGGAACTTTCTGCAGGCCAGGTTGGCTATTTAATCGCAGGTATAAAGACGGTAAGTGATACCCGGTGCGGCGATACGATTACATTAAAAGCCCAGCAATGTGAAACACCCATGGCTGGATTTAAGGAAGCAAAACCTGTAGTATTTTCATCGATTTATCCTGTTGCATCTGATGGATATGAGGAACTTGTAGTTGGCCTGGAAAAACTTAAATTAAATGACGCTTCCCTGATTTATGAAAAAGATACATCCGTTGCCCTTGGTTTTGGATTCCGCTGCGGTTTTCTGGGTCTTTTGCATCTCGAGGTGGTTCAGGAACGGCTCGAACGCGAATATGATCTTTCCCTGATCCTCACAGCGCCGTCAGTAAAATACAAAATCATTATGGATGACGGTTCGGAGCTGGCCATAGACAATCCTGCTCTATATCCTGATCCCAGTGGCATCGAAAGTACCAAAGAGCCGTTCATACGTGCCGCAATAATTGTACCGGACCGCTATATGGGGGCTGTTATGAAGCTTTGCCTCGACCGCCGTGGAATCAATAAAAATTACCAGTATCTTACAAACAATCGCCTGGAAATGATATTTGAACTTCCCCTAGCAGAAGTTATTTATGATTTCTACGATAAACTCAAATCCATTACCCAGGGATATGGATCATTTGACTACGATTTAAAAGACTACAGGAAAACAGATCTGGTAAAGCTCGATATTTTGATAAACGGAGACCGCGTAGATGCCCTGTCTCAGCTTGTCCACAGGGAAAGGGCTGTTGAACGGGCAAGGCTGGCCTGTGAAAAACTAAGAGATGAAATTCCAAAACAGATGTTTAAAATAGCCATACAGGGAGCAATCGGCGGAAACATTATAGCCCGAAAGACCGTGTCAGCTTTTAGGAAGGATGTTACGGCAAAGTGCTACGGCGGAGATATAACAAGAAAGCGCAAGCTTCTTGAAAAGCAGAAAAAAGGAAAAAAGCGGATGAAGATGGTGGGACAGGTTATGATTCCCCAGTCGGCTTTTTTATCCGTTCTAAAAACAGATACGGATTAATAAAATACTTAAATTTCGCACCCCTCATTATCAGCAAAGCCTTAATTTTTAAAGAGTTGTTTCGTATCGAAGGTGTGAATA
>JASJGP010000050.1:0-3699 GCA_033791485.1 Desulfobacterales bacterium
AAATGCCCAAAGTGCGGCCACAGGTTTATCAATCCTAAAATGGATTTTGGTTGCGCTTCATATTGCCAGTTTGCCGAGCAGTGCATAGGAGATCTTCCACCAGAGCTTCTGGCCCAAAAGGAAGATCTTTTAAAGGATCGGGTGGCCATTGAAATGAAGCGGTATTTTAAAACCGATTTTAAGAGAATCAGCCATGCCACCCGTGTGGCAAGATATGCGGAAAGAATCGGAAAAACTGAAGGCCAGGGGAATATGGCAGTTATTTTATCTGCCGCATACCTTCATGATATCGGCATTCATGAAGCCCAAAGAAAATTCAACAGTACCGAACCAAAATACCAGGAACAGGAAGGCCCACCCATTGCCAGGTCGATAATGGAAAAGCTCGGTGCTAAAAAAGAACTTATAGATGAAGTATGCGATATTGTCGGTCATCACCATCACCCCCAACCGGAAGAAACTGCAAACTTTAAGGCGGTGTATGATGCTGATCTAATTGCAAACATAGAAGATAATCACAAAGACAAACCCATTGATGCCGACCATCTTGAAAAGGTTATAGGCAAATCTTTTTTAACGGAAAGCGGGGGAATAGAAGCAAAGAAAGTACTTTTAAAGCAGTAAATGAATTAACAGAAAATATTGAACGGCAGAGTAAAGCGTTTTTTGAACATCGAACGTCGAACATCGAATGGTGAAATCGCTCGCGTAGCGCAGGCGCTTACGCCGCGTGTCGCTCCGCCGGTTTATAAATTGGGAGAATACCTTATTCAAAATTCGACGTTGGACGTTCGATGTTCGACGTTCATAGCCTTTTAGTAGGTGATTTCGTGCTTTCTCTCTTTCGTGATTAATTAAGCTAAAAAAAGGATGGACAGATGAAGACACTACGTAAAATAATAGAAATTGATGAAGAATTGTGTGACGGCTGTGGTGAGTGTGTGCCAAGCTGTGCAGAGGGATCATTACAGATTGTAGACGGCAAGGCAAAGATGGTTTCAGACAACCTGTGTGACGGTCTTGGCGCCTGCCTCGGCGAATGTCCCACCGGCGCTCTTAAGATAGTTGAACGTGAAGCAGACGAGTTCGATGAAGAGGCAGTAGAACAATACCTTGCTGAAAAAGAAGAAGAAAAACAAAAGGAGCCTACAATGTTGGCCTGCGGGTGCCCATCGACTAATATTGAAACGTTTGCACCGGCTTCTTCGTGTAAGGAAGCAAATATACCGGGTTCCTTTCAAGATGAAGAGTCGGCCCTTTCCCACTGGCCGGTTCAAATCAGGCTGGTGCCTGCAACTGCGCCCTTTTTAAAAGGAGCTGATCTACTAGTTCTGGCAGATTGCTGTGGAATAGCCATTCCGACGCTGCACAGGGATTTGCTCAAAGGCAGGGTTGTTATGATCGGATGCCCGAAATTTGACGATGTTGAAGAATATATTGACAAGTTTGCTGATATCTTTAAAACTGCGGATATAAAAAGTGTCATGGCAGTTGTCATGGAAGTTCCATGCTGTTCCGGTCTTCCAATGATTGTCAAAAAGGGTATGGAAGCAGCAGGGAAGATTATACCGATAGAAGAAGTAGTTATCAGCACGAGGGGTAAAATACTGAAGTAGCAGTGACTATAGTGTTCTGGTGCCTTTTCTTGGTGAAATGTAGAGCATTTTTTTGCGCTGGCTCAAATTTCTCTCCTGGCAAATCCTTGCCGGATTTCCATAAAATACATACCCGAAAGATTGCAAACCTGTTTTACTATCCTGGAATGTAGATTGTAAAAGTACTCCCTTTACCGGGAGTGCTTTCAACCGTTACATGGCCGCCGTGAGCCTGTACAATACCTATACCACTATCTTTAATGCTGAATAAAACACCGGAATCGGTTTTTACAGCGTTGATTTGAATCTTATTTTTTCCAGCTCTCTTTGAAAGTGCTTTGTCATTTTTAGTATCCTTTTTTTCGGTAAAAACCTGATAACTACTCAGGCGGATAGGCTGAAGACTGTTAGGAAAAAACGCATTTTAAAGCAATGTTTGATGCAAGAATCACATTCCGCAAAGATTCGGCAAGCGAGCTTTTCTGAACCCTTCAGCCATGCCAGAGGCATGCGCTGCAGTCTAAACAGCTTTAGCCTGAGACTACGTGAGTAGTTACAAAACCTGTTCACAACAGATTTGATAAAGGGAAACTAATACGGAAACGTTAGAGGATTATTAGAGGCAAGTTAGATAATGATGAATTCGTAAAAGGCCAAATTTATCAAATTTCAACCCTCGAAACCTGGCCAGGGCGGGATCGTCTTCCCTGTCTGATTAACTGGCTGATATAATATTTATCTACAATTCTTGAAATTATTCAGAACTATGGACTTTCGAGTATCTGCGGCAGCTTTTTTATTGACAAGGAAAAAGATTGATTCTATATATCATCTTTGTTTCAAGTTGGTTTCAAGTTTGTTTCGAGAGAAAGCCTAAACAAAATTTTTATTTATAATTTTTAAAGAATAAACAGCAAGTTGAGAGGAGGTGACAACAACTTACCCGAAAAGGTAAATAAAAAATTATTTATAGTCTCAGTTGTTAATTTCAATAACGAATGGAGGTAAAACGATGGCAAAACATGAGACCCCTTTGTTGGATCAGCTTGAGTCCGGACCATGGCCGAGTTTTGTGGACGATCTTAAGCAAGAAGCTGCATCAAGGGCAAAGAATGAAAAGAATGTAGAATACCAGGTTCCACAGGATGCGGTTGATGACCTTCTCGGCGTGCTTGAACTTTCCTTTAAGCACGGAAGGACTCACTGGAAACATGGTGGAATCGTAGGCGTGTTTGGCTATGGCGGTGGTGTTATCGGACGATATTGCGATCAACCCGAAATGTTCCCGGGCGTGGCTCATTTCCATACCATGCGTGTAAGCCAGCCGTCAGGCAAGTTCTATACCACCAAATACTTAGAAGATATTTGCGACCTTTGGGAAAGACGCGGAAGCGGTCTCACCAACATGCACGGGTCTACCGGTGATATCATATTCCTGGGCACAACCACACCCCAGCTTGAAGAAGTCTTTTGGGAACTGGGTCATAATCTTAACCAGGATCTTGGCGGTTCCGGTTCCAACCTAAGAACACCTTCCGATTGTGTCGGCGAGGCCAGATGTGAATATGCATGCTACGATACACAGGCGATATGTCATGATCTTACCGTTGAGTATCAGGATGAATTACATCGTCCGGCATTTCCCTACAAATTTAAGTTCAAATTCGACGGATGTCCCAACTGTTGTGTGGCCTCCATTGCCCGTTCAGACTTGTCGTTTATCGGTACCTGGCGTGATGACATAAGAATTGACCAGGAAGCGGTTGCCGCATATGTTGGCGGAGAAATTCCACCCAACGGCGGCGCCCATTCCGGCCGAGATTGGGGTCCTTTTGATATCGAAAAAGAAATTATTGACCTTTGCCCCACCAACTGCATGTGGATGGAAGGCAAAAAGCTGATGATCGATAACAAAGAATGTACCCGCTGCATGCACTGTATAAATGCGATGCCGAGAGCACTTAGGATAGGCAATGACAGGGGTTGCTCCATCCTTGCAGGTGCCAAGGCTCCCATTCTTGATGGTGCGCAGATGGCATCTCTTATTGTTCCTTTTATTAAGGTTGAAGAGCCTTATGATGAAATAAAAGAGAAGGTCATTGAA
>JASJGP010000051.1:0-4608 GCA_033791485.1 Desulfobacterales bacterium
GCTCCATGTCGGAAATAGCCGTCGACTCCTGTGGTGTAATTGCTATCGGGCCATTTGGCTGCATGCCCAATCGTCTTTCTGAAGCTATTCTCAATGAAACGATGAACCGGGAAGAAAAGCTGAAAACCGACCCAAAAAATAAGCGGCTTCGCTCTATCTTGGCGGAAATGGAAGATCTGCCTTTTCTTGCAATCGAAAGTGACGGCTCGCCTTTTCCGCAGTTGATAACTGCAAAACTCGAAGCATTCTGCCTGCGCGCAGAACGTCTCCATAAAAGAATGCTTATCAATAACTGAAACCGCCTCTGATAAATATCCTTAAGTATGAGGCAATTAAAGGGGGGCCACATTTTTTTTCTTGATACACCGGCACTTTTATTTTATATTTGAAGCTTAAAAAAAATTGATTGATGTCATTAATCATAAGAAAGGAAAACATGAAGTCAAAATGTTTAACATTTTTCGTCATTTTTATTCTATGCCTTTCACTCATAACTGCCGGCTGTACAACTACGCCAGAACCTGAAAAGAAAAGTGCTCCACAGTGGGTAAATTCAATTCCTCATGATGAAAAGTACTTTTATGCTGTAGGAATCTCGGGCCCCACGCGAAATATTAAAGACGCATGGAACCAGGCAATCATGCGTGCCCGTTCGGAATTAGGTAAAACAATAATTACACATATAACCAGCCACGACCTGATAATCTCCACCACCCGTGGTGAGTATTCAGCTCAACTTATTGAGGCTCTGTCTGATACTGAGCTTAACTTCACTGAAGTTATTGAGCGATGGTACGACCGAGACGGCATATATGGCCTGCCTGATTTCTACTATGTTTTAGTCAGAATGGAAAAAAAGAGAGCTGAAATGCTCTTAAGAAGCTTAAAATAGCCTACTTTGAATCAGAAATTTACAAACTCATTATGAGGTTAACTTGAGGCATAGGGCAATTATATTTAAAAGTGTCTGAAACTCGCGCATAAGTGAGCGTAAAGAAAGAACTTAGATCAATCCTTTCATATAAAACAAGCTTCCGTCGGTATTTTTCGACCTATAGAAAATGTTATTTAAATTGTCGTTTTTTCTTAACGCTCACTAATACGCTCAAACAGTCAGCCATTTTAAATCTAATCACCCTATACCTCAAGTTGCTTTTTAAGTTTGTAAATTTCTGATGAAATAATTATTTGCGTTTCTTGACAATGTCTATTAATTTTAATAGTTAAGTTACGGAACATTCATCTTAAGAGGTATTAAACATTAAAGGATAAGATTTTAAAAAAAAGGGATTTGAAAGGAGAATCGAATGAACATTTTATTTTTCGGGCCTAACGGCAGCGGTAAGGGAACACAGGGAGCTATTTTAAAGGACAAATACAATACTGCCCACATTGAATCGGGTGCTATTTTCCGTGAAAACATTTCAAATGGAACAGAGCTTGGCGCCAAGGCAAAGGAATATATAGATAGAGGCGACCTTGTACCTGATGAAATAACAATACCCATGATACTCGACCGTCTTAAACGTGATGATTGCAAAAACGGCTGGCTTCTTGACGGATTTCCAAGAAACAAGAACCAGGCCATAAAACTTGATGAAGCCCTTATAGAGGCTGAAATGGCTCTCGATATTGTTATTGAAATATTACTTGATCGTGAAATCGCAAAAAACAGGATCATGGGACGAAGACTCTGTGTAAATGACAACAATCACCCTAACAATATATTTATTGATGTCATCAAACCGGACGGCGACAAATGTCGGGTATGCGGTGGCGAATTAAAGACCAGAGCTGACGACCAGGATGAGGATGCAATTACCAAACGACATGCTATTTATTATGACACCGATACCGGTACCCTTGCCTCTGCATACTATTTCAGGGATATCGCCGAAAAGACGGGTGCCGTTAAGTATATCACCCTGGATGGAAAACCAAGTGTAAAAGAAGTGGCTGCGGAACTAACTTCTAAGCTTTAAACTGAGCCTTCCTTCTTATTTTTTTAAATACAAATTACTTAAAGTATTAAAATGCTTTAAGAGGTGCCCGGCAGCTGTTCATTAGTCCGGGCACATTTATTTGTAAGTGTCCACATGCATCGCAACTGTGAACGCTTACAAAACGCAGATTGTGCAACCTTTTTGTTCCGGATGGGTATGAACTGCTAATTTTTTTTAATTGTTTTCCTTTTTCTATTTTTTTTCTTGCCAATTATTTTTTCTTCAGTTATATGTTTTTGGTTAATATAATAAAGAATAACCATCAAAAATAATCTCGATGGAAAGAAGGGGGCGAGGTGTTTGAAAGAAATTCAAGTCAAGGTTTTTGATAATGACATTGAAAAGGCAATGCGAATTTTGAAGAAAAAAATTCAAAACGATGGCCTTTTCAAACGTCTAAAACTTAAAAAAGGCTATGAAAAGCCAAGTGAATTTAAACGTCGTAAACAACGGGAAGCTTTAAGAAGAGAAAGAATTGCAGCTTCAAGGAATAAATATAGAAGATAAGTTATTTAAGCTCTTTAATTTATTTTAAGCCCGGCCGGGATATAATTTCCTGCCGGGTTTTTTATGATGGCGTCGTAAAAAATCTCATCTACGCCCCGCAGGAAGTGCCCTTGGGGTGCAAGTTGTAGTGATTTTTCAAGAACTCGACATACTATAGCGTATAGTCTCGTCCCTGAAAAACCGCTACGCCTTGTATATGAACCTTTTTACTTAGCCATCCAACTTATCCAAAGACTTCTTACCAAACCTCCTTTTATGGCTATGTCACAAAAGAATTCATACAACCATATTTTAAAGTCCATGTTCAGCTTAAGACGGTTTGGCATTAAGCTTGGTCTTTCCACCATCAGAAGAATTCTTAAAGACCTTGGAAATCCTCAGGATAATTTTTCCTGTATACATGTTGCCGGAACCAACGGAAAAGGATCGGTCGCCTCTGCACTTGCATCAATCCTGAGTGCATCAGGATATAAAACCGGACTTTATACCTCACCCCACCTTGTCAGATTCAATGAAAGGATTACCGTAGGGAATCGTCCGATTTCCAATGATCATGTGGTTGAGTCGTACAGAGCTGTCCATGGTGTACACCATGGAGATCGCGAACCAACTTTTTTTGAATTTACAACCGCCATGGCTTTTTATGAATTCAGCAGACAAAAAGTTGACTGGGCTGTCATCGAAACCGGTATGGGCGGCAGGCTCGATGCAACCAATATGATAAAACCGGCTCTTTCCATCATTACAAATATATCTGTTGAACATCGAGAATACCTTGGAAATACTATTGCTCAGGTTGCAGGAGAAAAAGGAGGTATTATTAAAAGATATACCCCTGTTGTAACCGGCGTAAAGCAAAAACACGCTGTTGCCGTAGTTAAAGAAATTGCCAAAACAAAATCGGCCCCGTTTTTTCGTCTTGGAGATGATTTTAGTGTAAGGAGAAACAGAGCAGGAACCTTTACCTATTTCGGGATGGACAATACCTGGCGAAATCTCCAAACCGGGCTGCTGGGAAATTACCAGGTTGACAACGCAGCACTCGTTGTGGCTGCATGTGAAGTGTTAAACAGGATAAAAGTAAATATCTCTATTGAAAGTATAAAAGAAGGCCTTACAAATAACCACTGGCCCGGAAGGCTTGAAGTTGTTTCCAAAAACCCCTTTATCCTTCTTGATGGCGCTCATAACTTAATTGCGGCTCGAAATCTGGCAAAATACCTGTCCAATAATCTTTCAAATCGTAACATCACGCTGGTAGTCGGTATACTGAACGACAAGCCCTATTCTCACATGCTAAAATCTCTTCTCCCGATTTGTAAAAGAGTAGTCATAACATCCCCCAAAATCGATCGAGCCTTGGCGCCGGAAAAACTTTCGGCAGTTGCAGAACGCTTTATTTCCAATATAACGATTATTCCTGATGTGGGTGAAGCCGTTAAGTTTGCGATTAAAACTGCTCTGCCTGGTGATGCGATCTGTATTGCAGGATCACTTTATGTAGTTGGTGAAGCCAAAGAGACTCTGGAAAAAACGAACTATTGAAATCAAATATCGCATTCATTCTTGACTTCTTTGTGCTAATCATTTAATTTTTCTTTCAAATATCCCATTATGCGCCCGTAGCTCAGGGGATAGAGCGTCAGCCTCCGGAGCTGAAAGCCGCTGGTTCGAATCCAGCCGGGCGTACCATATAAATACAAAGGGTTAGCGGAATTAGGCTAACCCTTTTTTTATTTCATTTTATTTTTAAAGAAAGCAAAGTTTTTTGTTGACAGCATAATAACTGTATTATAACTATTCTCTGAACATTATTCATTATTTGTGTCCGGCTCCAATCTTGATTTTCACCGGTGTAAATATCAGGTCCATTTCCCGTCCAAAGCGGCTTAAATATCCAGCACCGTATCACGGAGCAAGAGATAATTTTTTTCTTTTTAAGCTTAATTTTTCAATAAAAGGAGATTTTAGACATGAAATACAGAGATTTACGTTACTTTTGTTTAGCATTGGGGTTTGTTCTGTGTATGGCTTTTGTTAGCTGCAGCGGAAGCAGCGCAAATAAGCTCGCCGACATATCGGGCACTTGGAAACGTGG
>JASJGP010000052.1:0-4486 GCA_033791485.1 Desulfobacterales bacterium
ACAGACCATCTGGGCAACCTTGAAAAAAGAAATTACAAAGCCATATGCAAAGCCTTAAAAACAAGTATTGAAAACGTCATCGCCGCTGTAGATATTATACAGAAACTCGAACCAAAGCCCGGACGAGAGTTTTCCGATGAAAATCCTCAGTACATCACTCCTGATATTTATGTTCATAAACTCGAAAATGATTTCGTAGTCATGCTAAACGATGATGGCATGCCAAAACTTCGTGTTAGTTCCTTTTATAAAAAATCGATAAGCCACGGGAACAAAATCACAGGTGAAGTCGAGGATTATATTCAGGGTAAACTCCGTTCTGCTGCCTGGCTCATCAAAAGTATTCATCAGCGGCAAAAGACAATTTACAGGGTAATGGAAAGTATTTTAAAATTCCAGCGGGATTTTTTTGAAAAAGGAATATCAAATTTAAAACCGATGGTGCTAAGAGACGTTGCCCAGGACATAGATATGCATGAATCAACAATCAGCCGGGTTACAACAAACAAATATGCTTATACTCCTCAGGGCATTTTTGAATTGAAATATTTTTTTAACAGTTCTATCAGGCGTGTTCATGGCGGTACGATAGCATCTGCCAGTGTTCAGGAGAAAATAAGACAAATAATTGCCGGCGAAGACCCGAAAAATCCTTTCAGCGACGATAAAATCTCGAAAATTTTAGAAGAGGCACATATCAGTATTGCACGGAGAACTGTTGCAAAGTATCGGGAAATACTAAAAGTACTGCCATCTAACAGGCGCAAACAAATATAGGGAGATAATTAGTATGCAAACATCTGTAACATTTAAGAATCTTGACCCCTCGGAAAATTTAAAATCATATGTAGCGGACAAACTTGATCGTTTTGACAGGTTGCTTAATAATCCTGCGGAAGCCAAGGTTGTTCTTTCCGTTGAAAAATTTCGTCACATCGCTGAAATTAACATAATCGGTGACAAGCTTAATATAAACGGCAAAGAAGAAACAAACGACATGTATTCAGCAATAGATATGGTCCTGGATAAACTTGAAAAACAGATAAAAAGGAGCAAACAGAAAATCAGGGGGCGTAGGAAAAACTCAAAAGCAAGGGCAAAAAGGACAATTTCAGATGAAACATCTTCCTTTGAAGATGAAACAGAAGGACAAATCAAAATAAAAAATATCGAATATAAACCGATGGATATAGAAGAAGCGGTTTTGCAGCTGGATCTGGTAAGTTATAATTTTCTCGTATTCACAAATGCAAGAACAGAAAAAACAAATGTACTTTATCATCGAAAGGACGGCCATCTCGGGCTTATTCAGCCCAGCTCGTAAAAAGTTGAATATACCACAGAGACCACAGAGCTCGCGGAGATAAATGGTTAATAAAGCAATATATTCTCTGTGGGCTCTGTGGTGAAAAATGACTTTTTACGACGCCATCAATAATGACAAGTTTAAAAATATGTTACCTTTGACAATATTGAAAAAAGTCTTATTTTATTCAATTAAGTAAATAAATTTTCTACCTAAGTTTGGTATATAAAAAATGAAAATTCTTGACGTTTTGCAAAAAGAATCAATTATCAGTGACTTGAAGTCACAGGATAAAAAAGGAATTTTAGAAGAATTGGTTGCTCCGATAGCCAGTATTACCGGAGTAAATCATAAAGATCTTGTTCGGGTTCTTATGGACAGGGAACAGCTTGGAAGTACAGGCATAGGTGGAGGTATTGGAATACCCCACGGTAAATTAAAACAACTCGAATCACTTGCTCTCGGTTTCGGCCTGAGCCGAAAAGGTGTTGACTTTGAATCGATGGATAATCAACCGACTCATATATTTTTCCTTCTTGTCACACCGGAAAATTCAACTGGCCTCCATTTAAAGATGCTCGCCCGAGTTTCCAGGATTCTAAAACATGACCAATTTAAGGCAAAGCTTTTAAGTGCTACAAACACTGATGAAATCTTTTCCATCATCAAGGAGGAGGATGAGGAGTTTTAGCAACTGCTTCTCTTGCAACCAGTGCCTTTTTATACCTGATTAAAAGTGAAAAACCTGAAAATTTTCATTATTACCGGGCTTTCCGGTTCCGGGAAAAGTACTGCTATTGCGGCATTTGAAGATGCACATTTTTATTGCGTTGACAACATGCCGGTAGCACTTCTCCCGAAGTTCCTGGAATTGCCGATAGAGAACGACTTTGAAATCGCAGGCCTTGCTTTTGTGATGGATTTGAGGGAAAAAGGCTTTCTTACAAAGTATATGCCTGTCTTTGAATCACTTAAGAAAAAAGGTTATAAATTTGAAATAATTTTTCTGGAAGCTGACGAAGAAATACTTTTGCAGCGGTATAACCAGACAAGGAGGCAACACCCATTTTCTCAAGGCAAAAACCTTTTGGACGGCATCAATGCCGAAAGGAAAGCTCTAAAGGGACTTAAAAAAGCAAGTGACAGCGTAATCAACACGTCCGGTTATAATGTTCACGAGCTCAAGTCGATCATTTTACTCATAGCACAAAAAGCCATAAAACCGGCGCCCATGCGGATAAACATACTTTCGTTCGGTTTCAAGTATGGTATTCCCCTGGACGCCAATCTGATTGTTGATGTCCGTTTTCTTGCAAATCCATATTTTATTCCTGAACTTAAAGAACTGGATGGAGAAACGCAGGAAGTAAAAAATCATGTACTTAATAATAACGAAACCCGGCTATTTTTAAAGAACTACGTTGATTTTCTTGACTATTTAATCCCTTTGTATGAAAAAGAACAAAAAGCTTATCTGACAATTGCAGTTGGCTGCACCGGTGGCCGTCACCGTTCTGTAGCCATTGCACGATATATATTTGATCACATCAGCAAAACCAGAAAGCAGATTGAGGTCAAACATAGAGATATCGATAAATAATCGCAAAGACCTCGCTAACTAAAACACAGATAACCTTACCAGGTTATCAAAGGCAGACTTTTTATGATAGGTATAGTCATAGTCACACACAGCCGGCTCGGAGCTGCATTCATTGAAGCTTCTGAATTTATTATAGGCAACAAGCCCGAAGCTACTGTTTCCGTCTCAATAGACTTGAATGAAAATGTAGACAAATTACGGGCAAAAATTGCCGCAGGAATAAAAGAGGTTAACAAGGAAAAAGGCGTGTTGATTTTAACGGATATGTTTGGAGGTACCCCTTCAAATTTAAGCTATTCCTTTCTTGAAGAAGGGCACATTGAAGTAATATCCGGCGTGAATCTTCCTATCCTTATAAAGGCAGTAAATACTCGCAACAAGATGGAACTGGACGAGCTTGCCGCCACCCTGGAATCTTTCGGCAAAAAAAGCATATCACTTGCAAGCGGTATTTTAAAAGGAAATAAACGAAGCTGAATATTTATGCTGGGTGCTTGATAAGGCGCAATAAAAATATTTTGCCAAAAAAAGTACAAAATTTACAAATAAGAACTTAAAAGGAGAAAGTATTATGAGCGTAAAAATTGGTATCAACGGTTTTGGAAGAATAGGACGTGTTGTATTGCGAGCTGCACTTAATCACCCTGATATTGAAGTTGTGGCCATTAACGATCTCACAGATTCAGCCACAATGGCTCACCTTTTAAAATATGACTCTGTTCACGGCAAACTTGATATTGATGTCATTGCTAAAGATGATTCAATTGAAGTTGACGGAAAATCGATTGCAATTACATCTATCAAAGATCCTGAAAAACTCCGCTGGAATGATTTTGGCGTTGAGATTGCCGCAGAATGTACCGGGTTGTTTCGCGACCGTGAAAGTGCATCAAAACATCTTACTGCAGGCGCCCGAAAAGTAATCATTTCCGCACCTGCAGGTAATCCTGATATTACTATTGTAATGGGTGTAAACTCAAACTCCTATGACCCCAGGCAACATAATATTATCTCCAATGCTTCCTGCACCACTAACTGTCTTGCCCCTGTTGCCAAAGTACTTCTTGAAAATTTCGGTATAAAGTGCGGGCTTATGACAACTATACACTCATATACCGGAGACCAGCGTATTCTCGACTTCCCCCATAAGGATCTTCGACGTGCAAGAGCTGCAGCCCTTTCCATGATCCCGACAACAACAGGTGCTGCCAAAGCCGTAGCACTGGTGCTTCCGGAACTTTCAGGAAAACTCAACGGTTTATCTATTCGCGTTCCAACGCCAAATGTATCCATTGTTGATCTTGTCGCCAATGTTGAAAAATCAGGCATCACTGTCTCAGATATCAACGACGCCCTGAAAAAAGCCAGCGAAGAATCGCTTGCCGGAATTCTTGGTTACAGTGACCTCCCACTGGTATCTACTGATTATAATGGCTCACCATTATCATCCGTTGTGGATGCCCCAACAACATATGTCGTGGACAATATGGTAAAAGTGCTCTCATGGTATGATAATGAAACAGGATACTCAAACAGAATGGTCGATCTGGCGGCAATGATAGGGGCTCAACTGTAACAAT
>JASJGP010000053.1:0-4474 GCA_033791485.1 Desulfobacterales bacterium
GCAAAGTCCTTGAACTGGAGAGCTTTTCAAAAGCCGCCAATGCTGTCTTCCTTGCACAGGCCTCTGTCAGCGAAAGGATAGCCACCCTTGAAGACATGGTTGGCACCAGGCTCTTTGACCGTATGGGGCGGCAGGTAGTTCCGACCGCAGCAGGTAACCTCCTTTATAAACATGCGTGTTTGCTGCTTGAAATGAAAATGGCAGCATGCAATGAAATGCCGGATTATCTCGGTATAAAAAAAGGGGAGATTTATATCGGTGGGAGTACTATTCCGGGGGAATATATATTGCCCAAAGTAATTGGCAGATTTCACGAAAAACATCCTCTTATAACGGTTAAGTTGGCTATTGCCGATACTAATGAAATAGAAAACCGTGTGTTTAAAGGAAAACTTGAACTGGGCGTAATCGGCTCGAAAAGTTTCCATGCAGGCTTCTTGAACCGCGAACTATGGGAAGATGAACTGGTGCTGGCTGTCTCTGCAGGGCATAAATGGGCAGGTAGAAAAGAAATAGCGTTTAAAAAATTATCAAAAGAACCTTTTATTTTTCGGGAAACCGGGTCCGGTACGTTGAAAATAATTAAAGAGTATTTTAAAATGTCCGGATCAGACAATTTAGATTCTCTTAATGTGGTGGCACGTTTTGGTTCTTCCACAGCAGTCAAGGAGGGAATAAAGTCGGGTCTCGGTGTGTCGATTCTATCTTCAAGAGCCCTTGAAACGGAGCTTAAAGCAGGGGTGCTCAAAGCCTTGAAGGTTAAAGGCCTTTTCATGTCGCGAAAATTTTATCTGATCAGGGATAAAAGGAGAAACGTATCACCGTTATGCCAGGCTATGCTTGATTTTTTGATAGCTACTTCCAGTGAAGTATCTTAAATAGACAACTCTCTTTCCCTGCCCACAGAAATACGTAAATTTGCAAAAGAGATTTGATGGTAGATCCATTTGTTATAAGAAGCAAATTCTTCATCTGAATGGGCGAGAGCTTCAAAAACCGAATAACCTCGTTCTTTAAGATCTACAAGCAAGCGCAGCCCCCGCATTACAAGATCGTCACTGTGAAAGAAGATATTAAAATTTGTAAAAATTTCTCTTATTTCATAATGAAGGGACATTATTCCGTCCAGAATGATTACCCGGCATGGTGTGATCGGCCTAAAACCACCGTGTTCACCGGTTTTGTGATCGTAAAGCGGTAATTTTACTTCTTTGCCATTATTGATAAGTTCCTTCATGGTTTTAATTAATAAGGGTATATCGGTGGATTGAGGATTATATCCGCTTAATTTCCTATCCTGTCTTGTTTTACGATCAAGCATGAAACCGTCAAGAGGTATATGCCCGGTTTTGACCCCGTTGTCGTTAAGAAATCCTGTCAGGTTTTTACAAAAAGTGGTTTTACCTAATGCTGCAGCTCCTGAAACCGCAAACACAAAATCGATTTGAGGAGAATACTTTTTTCTTCTTTTTATTGTTACGTCCGCATTTTTGTTTATGCACTCGTAAAGAATATGTCTGTTAATTTCTGAGTTGTTAGCCATGGTAGTTTGTCGCTAATTAGTATTTAGGTTGAAGCAAATCACTCGAACCCTTGACCCCTTGGATCCTGGAATCCTCTTCTCCAACTAATTTGGAGAAGAAGCATTTATTTTAACCAACCTGGCTTTACCGGGCGTAAGGTTTATTTTCTTTCCCAGTATATTCAATAGAACCTGATTATTTCCTTTTCCTTCTGCTGTGACTTTTACTTTCTTTTTTGTGAATTCAAAATTATACCATTTCTTTTTATGGCATATTCTAAAGGCAAGATTACTCCAGTGCTCAGGCATGTGTGGATTTATTTTGAGGATTTCGCTACTTGTATCTATACCTGCAAAATATTTCATAACAACGTCAAGTGTGCCCGCCATTACGCCGCAATGTATTCCTTCGATCGTGGTGCCGCCCTGGGTATCAAATATATCGCTTCTCAATGCCTCCATGAACCATTCCCATGGCGTATCTGATGCGTGAGTGTAACTTGAAATCACGGCGTGTACTACTTTACTGAGAGTTGAGCCGTGGCTTGTTCTTTTTTCGTAGTAATCGTAATTGGCTTTTAAAAGTTCAACAGCATCATCTACGCGGTATCCCAGCTGCCTTAAGATATGGGCTATTTCATCAGGTGAAAGCACATAAAACATCATGAGAGTATCGGCCTGTTTTGATACTTTATAAAAATCAGGGGAATCTCCTTCGGCTTTCAGGATTCGATCCAGCCTATGAATGTTGTCATATTTTTCACGATAGCCGTTCCAGTCAAATTCTTTCAAATCCATATAACCTTCGAACTGGCTGATTATATTTTTATTTGATAAGACAACATTCATCTTTTTTGTGATTTCTTTCCACTTTTCTATCTCGCTTTTTTTAAAACCTGTTTTTTTTGCCAGCCTTTTAAAAGTCTTTTGTCCAAGTCCTTCTACAAGTTCAATGGCTTTTCCAAGGAGCCATGCCGTCATAACATTCGTATATGCATTGTCCTTTATTCCAACCTCTTTAGAACCGGGAAGTTTTTCATGAAATTCATCAGGCCCCATTACTCCTGAAATGTGATATTTGTTCGAGGCATATTTTGCTATACTTGCCCAGAAACGGGCAATTTCAATCATCATTTCTGCGCCGAAATCTTTGAGGAATTTATTGTCGTTAGTTTCAAACACGTATCGCCATACATTGTAAAACACAGCAATAGAAACATGTCTTTGCCTCCTGCTCAAGTCAGGCCCCCACGAATCATTTTGAGGATTGTAATGAACTTCCTGCGTTTCCTCCGAGCCGTCATCTGCTGTCTGCCATGGAAACATGGCGCCTTTATATCCGTTTTGCTTTGCATACTTCTTTGCTGCGTCAAGGCGTTTGTACCTGTACATTAAAAGCGTCCGCGAGATTTCAGGGAAGTGAAGATTATAAAAAGGCAGAATGTAAAGCTCATCCCAAAAGACATGTCCTCTGTATGCTTCACCGTGCAGCCCTCTTGCAGTTATTCCTGCATCAATATCTTTATTGTGTAACGATGCGGCCACAAGCATGTGGTAAGTGTGCAGGCGGACAGCCTTTTGAGAAAACCGGTCACCGGTGATTTTGATGTCGGCTTTATCCCAGAGTTTCTTCCAGGACATTTTATGCGGGTCGTATATATCTTTAAAGGATTTAATATTTGATAAAATTTCCATGGACGACTTTTTTGGATTTGAGATATTTTTATCAAGAGATGTGTATATGCTGACGAGCTTTTCAACAGTATATGTATTGTTTTCTTTTGCGTTTATTTTTATATCTTCTGCAATACATGCTTTTTCCTTCAAGACACTTTTATCGGCAACCACCTTTTTATTGTTTTCATACAGGTTTGTCTTTGCACTGATAACAATCTGGTATTTTGAACGATTGGTTTGAACGTGCAGGAAAATAAGGCCCTTTGGCTTTTTCGAAGATACCCCTGAAAGATGTTTTGAATGCAGGTCGCGATAGCGGGCGACTCCGTCATTTATTATATTTCCGTCAAGGGAAGATCGTAGGCAAATTGTATCCGAATAGTTGACAGGTGTGATGTTATACTGCATGGCGCAAAGGTGGGGATTTGCCATGCTTGCAAGCCTTTTACTTTTAATCTTTGTAATTCTTCCGAGCCCGTCCTTGCATACTATGGATCTTTGCATCACACCTTCTCTCATGTTAAGAGTGTGGGTATAGCTTAAAACCTCCATTTTCAGCGGGCTGATAAAGTTTGCGGTTCCTATAGCAAATTCAATTAATAGCCAGTTCGGGCAATTTACAAAGTCGTTGTTATATATATTTCTGCCTTGAATCTTTGTGGGAGGTTTGTTGTATATTCCGGCAATATATGTTCCCGGGTAATGAGTTTCTGAAGCTTTTTCTCCTTCAAAGCATCCCCTTGTACCCAGATATCCATTTCCAACCGCTGTAAGAGTCTCCCTTAGCTTTTCTTCTTTGGGATCAAAACCGTCATAAATAAGGTTCCAGCCGTCTTCTTTAATTCCTGACTCGAACCAGTTATTTATATCTTGGATGCTTATTTCACCAAGGTCATGCACTACTATATCTGCGCCGTTTAGTTTAAGTGCTTCACCTGTATCGTTTCTTGCTATTCCTAGTGTCAGACCAAAATTTCCGTTTCTGCCTGCCTGGACTCCGGAGACGGCGTCTTCAACAACCATACATTCTCCAGGCAATAGACCGAGGTTTTCTGAAGATACTACAAAGATATCGGGATCGGGTTTTCCATTAAGTCCGAGCTTTTGTGATACAACGCCGTCAACGCGTGTTTCAAAAAGGTTTTCTAATCCCGCAAGTTTTAAGATCAACTTGCAGTTTTTGCTGGAAGACGCAACGCCAACTTTGATTCCCTTTTTCTTTAGGGCTTTAACAAATTTTATTGATGTCTTAAATACATCCGGGCCTTCCTTTTT
>JASJGP010000054.1:0-2664 GCA_033791485.1 Desulfobacterales bacterium
ATCGGGATGGTGCTTTTTGGCCTGGGTACGGTATGCACTCTTTATAAGTTTTTGCAATTGAGGGGTGTCCAACTCCGATCTTCCTATCTTAAGATGAATGAGTGATTTTCCTTTAATAGCAGGAATCTTTATTTCCAACGGCTGAACAGAATCTGTCTGTGTATTTTTTTGATTTGCTTTTTCAAGCACATGACGCGAGGCAAGATATTTCCTGTTGGTTCTTTTTCTTTCAGTCCACCATGCATTCCCCAGAATATCCGCCATTTTGCTGAAATCATCAGCAGGTTTATTGTTGCTTAAACGAGAAAACATATAACTATATATTTCTTTAGAATTAAACAGAAGCATGTCCATAATTATAAGGGTTTTGGTAAAATAAAAGGTCGCATAACGTATGTTTAATGCCTTTAGCAAACCGGTTCGCATGTTCAGTTTATACCTTAGCCTCTGGCGGCAATCTATTGAACAATACCTGCGTTTTCCCATCTTTTCAATGGTACCGCAGGAAAGACACATGTTCGGGTTGGCGATCTCAGGCCCGGCTTTATTCTTTTTCATCAAGAAGTCCCTTTAGCAGGCTTTTTGCAGCATCTTCGTAAGGCGCATATTTTTTCTTTTTAAATACTTTCTTGAACTCTTTCGATTCAAAGACTTCCTTTTTGAGTTGATCTTTTGCAATCGCTTTAAGATCGGGACGAAATTTAGGTGAAGAAAAAGTTCCGGATACAAGCACAGGCACCTTAACTTCCGAACGTTTCATTTTTTTCTTATCTGCTTTGCTTGTCGTCACGACTACAGGCTCGATCCTGAATTTCAGTGTTTCGCCCGGCAGGTTGGCTTTTCCGGAAACAGCCACCCGAATAAGGGTTGACACCATACGGGTATCGGTTGTTTTCAAAAGCCCGTCGGTAATTGTAAAAGGCGCATAAAGTTCGCTGAACCCGGTTTCAGACTTTTTATTGCTTTGTCCGGCAAATCCATAAGCGCCGTCTGTGTTCCTGACCATAGCAACCAGGTCAATTCCCTTAACAGCTCCATTTTTAACGCTAAACTCCCCTTTGCCGTTTAGTGTTTTCATGATCTTTTCGGCATCGTCTCCCGACATACTAAGTGCAACCCCGGCTTTTACAGTTCCCTTAAGAATATCTTTTTCTAAAACATCCTTGATAAGCGGTTCACACTCAATGTTATTAAGCTTAAGTTTGATATTGCTTTGGGGAGTATTCTTTTTGACATTTAGTGTTATGTTGCTGGACATGTCTCCGTTGTACAGCTTCATCGTGAGGGGATTTATGTGAAAGATTCCGTTTTTACCGGATATTTTGACATTAATATCCTGTGCCACTGTTTTATTAACCTTTACTTTTCCTGCATGCATGGAGCCGTTTAAAACAAGGCTGCGAAGCGATGAATAATCCGTTTTTTCTTCGGCTGGCTTTTTTGAGGCCAGCTCACTTGAACCGGATTTCTTATTTGCATCAGATTTTTTACCGGTTTTTGGCGGCAGGTATCTATTAAGGTCGATCTGATCAAGTTTGACTTTGAATGTCACATCCGGTCTGGAAAAATCTTTCGCATTAACGGAAAAATTAATTTTCGACTCATCTATCTTAAGGACTCCATCTGAAACCGATATTTTTTGAGGATTTCCCTTAAGATGAGCTTTAAGTGCAACCTTATTTAAGGTTCCGGGATCTGACTGGCCTGCCGGAATTGGCTGGCCTGTTTCGGAAAGCAGTTTCCGGAGGGAAAATGATGATACGTCAACAGCTATGTCAAATTTGGGATCTTCAGCAGGGTTATCGATACGGCCTTTCAGATGTATAGCCAGTTGCTTCAGCGCATTGACGGAAATATCAAAAGGAACTGCTCCTATGCCCGGTTTCTCTCCTACAGGCCCAAGTTTTCCATTTACTGAAACAGGATACCCATCCATTAGAGCATCAAATTTAAGATTAACCGGCCGGTCTAAAGAAACATCAGAAAGTTGAAGGTTTAGACCGGAAACTTCCTTTTTTTCTTTATTCGAATGATCAATCCAGAGAATAAGACCATTATTAATAGATAAATCACCAACGGCAAGTGAATTTAATGAAAATTGTTCTCCGGGTTCGCCCTCGACCGGTTTTATTTCATTCTTCTTAGATTGAGCCGGTTCTTTTTCTTTCCACTCCCATGTTGTTTTCCCGTCCTTTTGTTTTATCAGGGCAATCCGAGGCTCATTCAATATGATGTGATTTATCTGTATATCCTTGAATTTAGAAAGAAGAAGCGGGAGAAGCTTTACCCTGATTTCAAAAGATTTTACAGATACAAAGTCTTTTTCATCAAAACCAGGCGGATTGCCCAGGTGAAGATCGGAAAGAGAAACGCCTGCCCATGGAAAAAGAGAGGCCTTAAATTTTTCTCCCATTGTAAAGGGCCTGCCAACAGCTTCTGAAACCCGGCGCTCAATATAAGGCTTATACTTTTGTACATCCATAAACACAGGAAGAAGCAAAAGCATCGCTATCACCACGACGGCAAGGAATCCAACGGCTATCATGAACCATTTAATTATTTTATTCATTGTTTGCCTCTTTAATTCCACCTAAAATGTACCGGGGTAATCGTATGCACTAGTGGCGCAGGTGTCAATAAGAAAGGAAACCAGACACAACAGGG
>JASJGP010000055.1:0-4365 GCA_033791485.1 Desulfobacterales bacterium
CCCAGTCCTGCAATAAGGAAAATACGTGGATAGGGGTCAAGTTCTTTTCGATCAAAGCCTTTGTCTTTCTGCTGATTTTTAAAATAGTGATGATAATACTGTTTGAAGCTTTCCACGTTTTGCTTTATTATATCTTTAAGATCATTGTCATTATCCGGAACAGACTCAATATATACCATCTTGTTTTTTGTACGAATTGCGTGATCGGGGGTAAGAACGCCTGAATCGCAAAAGGTCTTAGCTTCCCTGGAAAGTGAAATTTTTAGTAAATCAGGTTCATTTCGGGTTTCAACGTAAAAGCGACGCAGGCTTCCATCAGAGGCTTGATGGGCGCACACACCGCGCACCGTTTGAGCGACTCTGGCAGTTGCTGCTTCCGTATTTTTGAAAGATGCAATATCGGTGCGAGGGGTCATCAAAGCTTTGTTCCGTATTTCTTTTTTAATAAACGATTCCGCTTTGTTTACATAATCAATCATTCTTTCATGGGAGGTCTTGGCATCCTCGCCAAAAGTGAAAATTCCGTGATTTAAAATGACAATGGCCTCTATATCAGTATCTTTTTCATATTGGGAAACAACCTCTTTTGCCAGGGGAAGACCGGACATGGTATAAGGAAGAACAGCAACTTTTGACCCAAGAGCTTTTTTTATCAGCGACCTTCCATGCTTCTGGTTGGTTAAAATAAGCACGCTATCGGCGTGAGTATGGTCAATATATTTATGTGGGAGAAAAGCGTGGAGAAGCGCTTCAACAGAGGGGCTTGGTGACGACGATGCTATCTTTCGAATTTCCAACTGGTTTTCCATCTCTTCGTCTGAGAGGCTATTTAAATTTCGGAGTTTTCTAAGAAAAGAGATATCCAACCGGGAAAATCCTTCCGGTTTAATGGATGCCAGATCGACCCCACTTCCCTTGACGTAAAGGATTTCCTGATTTTCTTCAAAAATATTTTTTTGGTTTAATTTGACCGAAGTGTTGCCACCACCGTGAAGTACTAAATCACGGTTTCCACCAATCAGGCGAGAAGTGTAAATCCGAATTGCTAATTCTTCGGGAATGTCGGGGTAATGTTCGACAAATCCTTTGGCATCAGTTTCATTAAAGGCACTTTTCACGGTTTCAGACCTCGACATTTTGTTAAGAAGTACGCTATTTTTTTTGACAAATGCAATGCGCTAATAGTCGATAGCTCATAGCTGATAGTCCAGTCCCGCTGCAAGCAGGAGCAAATTATGAAAAATCCTTTTTTTCTGAGAGCTGAGAGCTATGAGCTGTTCATGCAGGTTCCTGGTTTTTTAAGGTATTGTAAAGGTCTAAAGCCTTTTGTGGTGTTTCATTATTGTGCACCACAGCCCTCACTGCCTGGAGCATGGAAACAGGAGAGTCAGACTGGAAAATATTTCGCCCCATATCGACTCCACTTGCGCCTTGCTGTATGGCATTATAGGCCATCGTTAAGGCATCAAGTTCAGGGAGCTTTTTGCCTCCGGCCATGACAATGGGAACAGGACATGAGGCAGTGACGGTCTCAAAACCGTCTTCAATATAATATGATTTAATGTAATGCGCTCCCAGTTCAGCGCAGATCCTTGTGGCAAGTCTGAAATACCTGGCATCACGCGCCATATCAGTGCCCACCGCCGTTACTGCAAGGGTTGGGATGCCATAGCGGTTTCCAATGTCTACCATTTTTGTCATATTTATTATAGACTGCCTTTCATATTCCCCACCAATGAATACCTGCACAGCCATGGCGCACACATTGAGACGTATGGACTCCTCAATATCCACAGCGATTTCTTCATTGGAAAGTTCGCTGAGTATGCTTGTACCACCTGAAACACGAAGAACAATAGGCTTTGTAGTTGATGGCGGAACAATACTTCTAAGTATGCCCCTTGTAAGCATAAGTGTGTCTGCATAAGGAACAAGAGGAAGAATATTGATATCAATACGCTCTAAACCGGTTGTGGGTCCCTGGAAATAGCCGTGGTCAACAGCCAGCATTACTGTACGGCCTGTTTCAGAATTGAAGATACGGGCGAGCCTGTTCTTCATTCCCCAGTCAAGAGAATTTGATCCCTTGAGAAAAAATCCTTCAGTCTTTTGAGGGACATCTGTATAATACTTCTTTCCCTCTTTCATTTGATCTACATCCGGCATTTTTTATCTCCTTTCCCCCGGGAAAACTGGACAAATGAATGATCGTTTATAATTCTTTGATAGTATTTCACTCGAACCCCTGACCCCTCGAATCCTTGAACCCTCATTCTCCTTCTTTAAACACGCCCTCCGCTCCATCGCAACTTTGCTTTTAAAACATCAAAATAATGCTGATCCGGTATTGTTATCATGCTGATGGGACGCGGGCTTTTTTTGATAATAACCGTATCCTGTTCGCTGATCTTGAGACCTTCCTGGCCGTCGAAAGTCAGCATAATATCCGAAGATTTTTCTTCCAGGCTGATTGTTACTGTTGCTGAATCGGGGATGATCAAAGGTCGGTTCGTAAGCGTAAAGGGACAAATCGGAGTCATTACAATTCCGGGGACTAAAGGATGAATAACAGGCCCGCCGGCAGCCAGCGAATATGCGGTTGAGCCGGTTGGAGTTGATACAATAAGTCCATCCGCCCGGTAAGTAGTCAGATAGTGATCATCGATATATGTTTTTATATGTGCAAGCCTGGCCAGCGCCCCTTTGTTTACGACAACATCGTTAAGTACCGTTTCTTCGGCAATTTTTTGCCCTGACCTGACAACGCTCACCAGAAGCCGCATTCTGGGTTGTGTGGTAAAGTCATTATTTAAAATCGATTCGGCCACAGAAAAAAGGTTTTCTTCAACTGTTTCCGCCAAAAAACCGACTTCACCAAATTTAACTCCAAGGATCGGAATATCCTGCTCACCAATCCATCGAACCGCGCTTAAAAATGTTCCGTCTCCGCCAAGAACAAAAATACAAAACAAATCGGGAGGGGCAAAAAATACTGATTTTCCGAAATGTTGACGGCCGGGCAGCAGGCTTTCTTGCCTTATAATTTCAACCCCTTTAGCACGCAGCCATTTTTCTAGCGCATCAGCTTTTTTTGCGGCTTTTTTATCTGCTTTTACTACGATTCCGATTTTATTCAAAATAACGGAGAACTCCTGTAAATTTGACGATAATATAAAAAAATAGCAGGAAAAAACGGTTAAGTAAAGCTATTTAAAACAACAGTCACTTACCATTAATATGACGTTAAGTTAATACCGGAGCTGTACTTGTTGCTTTTTATATCGCAGGTTTGTTTCAGGTAAGAAATGAGGTGGGCACCCGTTAATGCTTCCAGGCCACCAAATCGAAAGATCTCGAGTGGTGGCCTGGAAGTAACAAATTACTATTAATTTTCTAACTCTTCCATTTCACCGTGCAGTTTTTCGGCATTTTCCCTTACATAGTCTTGAACCTGTTTGTCTAGCTCCTTGTAGTTATCGAGGGCTTCCTTGAAAGAGAAAAGATCTAATTCACAAAGTGAATACATAGACCCGTCTGCGGGATCCATCCATCGATCAACGATTGTCGCACCATGGAGAGTTGTCTTTGAGAAGGTTTTCAAAGCTGTTTCCACATGCTGCTCTTCCGAAGATTTTGACATATCGCCTGCAGTTGTAGAAGCCATGTAGTCTTTTGCAAGGGTTGCCACGTAAGTTTCCATGGTCTTTGCAATTTCAGCACGGGCTCTGTTATCGGCAGTTTGCCTTAAAAGAGCTTTGTTTTTGATGCCGGAAGAAATACCTACGCCGTAGAAAACTTTCCCTTTTTCCACATCAAAAGCACCGCCTCCCTTCATAACCCAGGCCGGGCCCATTGAAGCCGGGTCGGCACTCGGTTTAGGAGTTGTTGAACAGCCCGCAACCAGCAGGATTCCCATTGCCAACGTGATAAAAAGTACAAATAGTTTTTTTGTTTTCATGATTACCTCCTTAGTTTTTTCCTTTTTTAAATTTTCTGATTTTTCCCTTCATATCATCCATCAGATCTTCCATTTCCTGCATATCCCTGAGCAATTTTGTCATCTTATACGGTTTTTTCCTGGTAAGTATTTTACCGGTGCCAAGTTTGTCCGGTTTTACGGGTTGAACTACCTTAGGCTTAAGCTGAACCGGTTTTTCTTTAACAGTTTCCGGTTTTACTATTGCTTCCCTGCGGGGTTTTTCCTTAACAGGTTCCGCCTTGGGAGCCGGAGTAGTCTTTTTAGGCTGAACAGCCTTTTCTTTAACAGGTTCCGGTTTTGTTATTGCTTCCTTGCGGGGTTTTTCCTTAACAGGTTCTGCTTTGGGAGCCGGAGTAGTCTTTTTAGGCTGAACAGCTTTTTCTTTA
>JASJGP010000056.1:0-2778 GCA_033791485.1 Desulfobacterales bacterium
AACCGGATTTCATTGGGAAAGAGGCCCTTGAGAAAATACAAAAAAGAGGCCTTGCCTCCAGGCTGGAGGCCCTCACCATGGACGCCGGCGGCAACCTCTACGGCGGCGAATCGGTCTATGCAGACGGTAAGGTCGTTGACCGTATACGTTCGGCTAATTACGGGTATACCATCGGCCAGGATATCGGGCTGGTGTATTTGCCATCGGAACTGGCCCAGCCCGGCACTGAACTGGCAGTCCAGGTCATGGGTGAGCGTGTCACGGCGACAGTTGCCGACCTGCCGCTTGTGGATCCCAAAGGAGAGAAGATCAGGGCATAGTTAAAGCGTTTTGCGCTTTAAGGCCTATTGGTTGATAAGGCGTTATCTTCAGATGACAGAGAACAGAAGTCAGAGGTCAGATGACTTATCTGCACTGTCAGAATGCATATCCGCCAAATTGAACCGGAGGTCCTGATTTCTCCTGACCTGTACTTGGGGTGACAAAATGCGAAGCTAAGTCAAAACTTCTATTGACTATATGATTTCATAAATTTTCAAGGCCATTTGGATGTGGTGATTATTTTACAATACCTGTAGTTTTGAGAGGCTCAATATTTTATGGATAAACAGTTATCAAAGCTTTCTGACGGCCACATTGTTCGGCTTTTACCTGTCTTTTAAGCAGAATATTTCCTACCAACAGCCTAATGGTTTCTCCGCCATATTTATAATTTCCGTTTTTGAATTTTCTGCCAATTTTTGCCAATCCTATTAGACAGATTCCGAATAATATTAGTGTAACAGGTTCGGAATCAAAAATTAGGATTTTGCTACTGTTAAACAAAATGACGATTAAAAAAGTAATTGATATTATGAATTTCATTATTGGCACCCTCACTATCCTAATCTGTGTAAAAATTTATAAAGCAAGGTACCTTCAGCTTCAGCGATGAATTTAAAGCTATTGGTGATCAGAAATTATCTTCTGGGCAGATGTACAGACGAATCCTGATATTGGAATCTTACTTACCAATTGATTGCAAATCACTTCGTGATACCCGAAATTTCACACTCAACATCATTCGAATTTGTGGTCGATAGGCTAATTTGGTCAGGAATCGTACTTTGAAGATCTGCGAATTAGCGAATGAATTTCAACACGAGCAAAGATAATAGCTGAGTGTTCTATATAACTGATCCTCGATTGGATCCAAATTTCGCTTTTTCTTAAAAAGTCGAAACATTTTAGATTCCTATTTCCGATCACAGATGCCGTTGGTTTGAGGGCTTTTGACCTTGGTTTTGGTGTGCTCAATCTCATTGAGCTGCAGGTACAGTTCATAATGGTGTTTATCCAGGCTGCCGCAGAACTCGGTTCCACGGTCCGTTAGCACCCTTAGTATGGGAATGTCGTGCTTATCGAAAAAAGGCAATACCCGGTCATTGAGGGTATTCAAGTGTCAAGTCAAGTCCGTCCTGGGACACTTCTTCTTTTGTAAATTCGGGATAAAGCTTTTTCATACAATCAGGGCAAATACCATGACTGAACTTAGTAGTCGTATGTTCTGTGATATAAGATTCTATTGATTGCCAAGACTCCTTTTTAGTCGCATTTGAATCTGAGAATCGTATTTTCTTACAATTGGCACAGATTGGCAAAAAGGATTCTAGTATTCTAATTTTGCTCAAGGCCTGCTCCAAATGACGTGCGTAAAGTATTAGTAAGCCAAATAGTACGGCGCTCACTAAACCGGTAACTCCACCTACAATCAAATGTTCCTGATCAAAATACGGTATTTCTGGGTGGAGAAAACTGTCAACGATGGCATTGAGATTACTGATGAAAACCATGATAAAGGAAAAAATAACAATTTGAAGAGTTGTATTCTTGAAAATAATTCCTTTGGGTTGAAAATTATTGCGTTCCACAATTTTCTCCATTTGTACGATTATTTCATCTAACAAGTGATTATACGTATCTGGATATCATCACCTATGTAATCGCAATATTAATCGGATCGATTGACGCCTCCTTTCGCTAAAAGTAGTGACTTCTTAACCCGCCATCAAAACAAAATTCGGAGATAATCAGTCTCCAATTTCGCTCAGTGGGTATGTATATATTAGTAGGTTTTTCAACTGCCCGTTACTTGTGAGTTTTTTTAGAAACGCCACCTCGAGAAGGCTTTTAGTCTAATTAACTTAACGTTTTAAGGTTGAAAAGGTTACATTTTTTTTCATAATGCATAAGAATTTTGAATACCTATGATTTAAAGTGTATTTAAAACTCATTTTCACCTGGCTTGAAATGCAATTTAAAAATGGTCCGTTCCATTTTTAAAATTTCCCCCGCATCAATTTTCACTGTAACCTAACATCGATTAATTTAGGACTTACTACACAAATTTTATACCAAAGTTTTAACCCATTGATTTTTAATATTTTTTCTAAATAATCCCCTCTTTTTCAGAGAGTCGGTTTATATTAAAGTACACAGTCTTTCTAATTTAATTATACTTTTGTATTATTTATGCTATGCCGGTATGCATTTTAGGTAGGGATAGGGAAATGACTAAAAAGATATGTTTGCTGTGGGATTTATAAAAAGGGAAAATCTCTTGAGGGTATCTAAACTCGGTTAAATTTGTGATAAGTGCTGATTCTACCCCTAATTTGAACCTTGATGAAATGTCATGTATCTTACCAGTATCAAGAATTTACAATAATTTCAGATAGTACTCGAATATCACAACATCTTGTCAATTCTTTTACCTGTCTTCAGACGCATTTTCAACCA
>JASJGP010000057.1:0-6395 GCA_033791485.1 Desulfobacterales bacterium
GCAAGGGCAGGGCAGCCGGTGCCAGAAAACAGCAGAGCAAAAAAGCCACAATGGGAAAGATCATTTTTTCCCTTTTGGAGACCTCTCTGGGTTCTTCCATGCGGATGAGCCGCTCTTTACGGCTGGTCAAAAGTCGCATGATGGGCGGCTGGATCACGGGAACCAGCGCCATATAGGAATAGGCAGCCACGGCAATGGGACCGATGAGGTGGGGAGCAAGTTTTGCAGTGAGGAAGATGGCAGTAGGACCGTCTGCCCCGCCGATGATCCCTATGGAAGCGGCTTCATTGGGAAGAAATCCCAGGGCCAGAGCCCCCAGAAAGGTGATAAAAATCCCGGTTTGGGCAGCCGCACCCAGCAGCATGAGTATGGGTCTTGCCAGGAGGGTGGAAAAGTCCGTCATAGCCCCGATACCTAAGAAGACAAGGGGGGGATAGATTCCCTGGGTCACCCCGAAGTAAAGATAGTGGAGAACAGAGTTGCTTTCATAGATACCAAGCCCCAATCCTTTAAAGATGGGGATATTACCCATGAGCATCCCAAATCCGATGGGGACCAGGAGCAGAGGCTCATAATCCTTGGAAATTCCCAGATAAATAAAAACCAGGCCGATGACGATCATGATGATGTTCCGGTAGTCGCATAAATAAAAACCGGTGTTCTGAAAAAACTCTAAAAATAGGGTATCCATTTTATGTCCTCTTGGGTATCATTATCTTTCAGGCTGGCCCAATTATAAAATCTAGTGTGAAATAGTTTCGATGTACAGATCCTGGTCCCAGCAGAAAAATCCTTCTTTATCCGGGAAGAGAATGTCAGACTTGAGAAGTATGTTCAAATTTGAATGAAAATTTTTCACTCCGCTTATCCGGGCAAGTTCAAGGAGACGGGGCAATGAAAAATGATCTTCCAGGGTACTGACCAAAAGGGCAAATTGCTTGGCTATTTCCTTTTGTTCCTCGGTGAGGACAAACAGTATCTCCTCTGTTTCTACGGAGTTGTCATCTTGTTTTACCGGCTTTTTTTTCAGAGAAAACCACCCTTTTATTTTCTGGGGGTTTTCATACAAGTCCATTCCCTTGTGAAGTTGTGCGATCACAAAGGAGAGCAGCACAAGGCCTGAAAATACAATGGTAATTCCCACTGCCGAAATGGCCCATCCATTGTTTGCATTGATTGCTTCTATTCCGTACAAACCCTTACCTCCTTACCCTTAAAAAATTGCAGGGACATCAATGTCCGCTATATTTTTGACAAATGGCGCCGTCTGATCAAGATATCCCTGCCACGCCTGCATAAAGGCAGCGGCCCCGGGCAGTGTCAAATCCACGACCTCAACACTACTGGCCCCATAACCCTTTGCAATGGCATGGAGAATTTTTTTTGTGGTTCCTGTGGGCGAAAAAAAGACAAGTTTCACACTTTCAATATTCGTGACTGGTTTCCTTCCTATAAACTACTAAATGAAATGAAATGAAACCTAATTTCAGTTTTCTTCTATAATAACAAGCAGCTGTTTGGTTGCTACTTGATCCCCCTCTTTGACATGAATTTCTTTTACCATGCCGTTGCTCGTTGAGACAATGGGGTTTTCCATTTTCATTGCTTCTAATTGTAAAAGTTCCTGACCCTCAATCACACCGTCTCTGGGGGAGACACTGACTCCGCAGATCGTTCCGGGCATTGGGCTAAATATTTTAACTTCCATTGTTTTCTCCTTTACTTAATATTTAATATTAGATGGATCAAATTCAAAGCATAATCAACGGCACTGATCAAAAAATTAATCCTGATACTTGTCTATGGATGTCCGCAATTCGATATTTGCAATTTTTCCGATAAGTGATCGCGGAACATCCGCTGTGATAATTATTTTTTGGGGGATCTTATAATCAGCCAAGCCTTTTTTACAGTATTGCAGCGAATCGCCTTGGCTGAATTCAAACCCCGGCTCTTGGGTTACAAAAGCCACGCCTGTTTCTCCCCAGACAAAACCAGGTAACTACTGGCAAAAAAAATCAACATTTTCCAATTATCAGTAAAACAACATAAAAAGGAATCATTTGAGTATATTTAATGGGGATTTCTCACTATCAAAATTTAGTCGGCCAATTGGACAATCGATGTTCTCCAATTCCCTCATTATCTGAGTCACGAATAATTGATAAAATCTGTGTCAGGTATGTTCTCGTTTGCCTGGGATCGATAATATCCTGGACAAAATAGTCTTGGGCTACTGGATACGGGGATAGATCGCTTATCATAAGTTCCAGCATTTTTTGACGTTCATCTTCAGGCAACCCTCCGAACACGACGTCAGCCGCAATAGTTGGTTCCATAAAACCCAGTTCACCGGTCGGCCAAGAGACAAAATAATCCGGACCGATACCCGGTCCACACATGTTGACAGCAGCCTGTCCATAGGATTTTCGTATAACAATGGAAATTTTGGGAACTGTCACTTGACATAAGGCTTGAAGATTATTAACTACTTTAGCGCCAACTTTTTGTTTTTCAGCGTCTTTTCCGACCATATGCCCTGGTGTGTCATGAAGAAAAATGATGGGAATGTTGAATGAGTCGCACAGGCACAAAAAACTGGTATGTTTTTCCAGTCCGTCAGTATCCATGGCACCAACATTGAAAAAAGGATTATTTGCGATGAAACCGACCACTTCTCCATTTATTCTGGCTAGGCAGGTTATCAGCATTTTACCGAAATTGGGCTTGATTTCAAACATTTTGCCACCGTCAATCATACGCTGAATAATGTGATGCATGTCATATGTACGCGTACGCTTCTCAGGAAGTAATTCCAGGATATTTTCCATATTATTTCCAGAATTTTCAGGAACCGGGCAGCGAGTGGGACGTTTCTGATTGCTATCGGGCATGTAGTTTAAAAACTCTTTGATTAATTCTAAGCATTGTGCATCATTTTTAGCTATTCTATCTGCAATTCCGGTGATACTGTCGTGGATTTCCCATCCCCCCATTTCCTCTCCGGAGTGGCCCTGACCTATAGCCCGACTTAAAGCTCTCGGGCCTGCTATGGAAAGAACGCTTCCCTTGACTTGAATAACGCAGTCTGCAAGCATAGCTTCAAAATCTGGTACGCCATAGCATTCTCCCATAGCGGCCATAACAAATGGCATTTCCCTAAAATGAGTGTATTCAGGAAAAAGTGTATGGGTACCTCCCCCACCTAATGCGCAGATATTTTTTGAGCCTTGACAGTCCGGCATCCTGGCACCTCCGGCTTCTCCAAGCCATATCAAGGGAATTTTATTCTTTTTGATCTGAACTTTAAACTGTAACACTTTTTTAAGATTTATTCTGGCATTGGTCGAGGCCAGAATCGTAAAATCATTGACGATCAGTCCAACTCTCCGACCATCTATCAATCCGTAACCACATATTACCCCGTCTGCTGGCGTGTTTTCTTCCTGCCCCGGCATATCGGAAGTGGCTAAAAGACCAAATTCTAAAAAGGAATCTGCATCTAAAAGCAATGAAATCCGTTCTCGGGCAGTAAGTCTTCCTTTGCTGTGCTGTTTTTCAATTTTCGCATCACCGCCCATCTGTAATGCCTTTTCCTTTTTTTCTTTCAATTTAAGCAGCATATTCTCAAACTTCATAATTCCTCTCTAGTACTATAAATATTTTTTATTAATTAATTATTTGTTTATCTGACGTTGTGCTTCCATATCCCTCAACGTTTTTCTCAATACTTTCTGAATGGGTGATTTAGGTAGTTCATCGATAAACTCAACAATTCTTGGGTACTTATAAGCAGCCATATTGGCTTTGCCGTATTCAATAATCTGCTCCTCGGTGATTGTTTCTTTGGCGGTCTCATTCAATACCACGAAAGCCTTAACGGTTTCCCCTCTGTACTCATCCGGTACACCGATAACGGCTACTTCCAGGATAGCTTCATGCTTCATAAGCACGGCTTCAACTTCGGCAGGTGCTATATTATAAGCAGATGCAATGATTAAATCTTTCTCTCGATCAACGAAAAAGATAAATTTATCTTCATTCATAGTACCGATATCTCCCGTATGCAACCAGCCATCGACGAATGTTTCAGCCGTTTTTTCAGGCAGGTTCCAATATCCTTTTGCCACCTGGGGTCCTTTAAACAGAATTTCTCCACGTTCTCCTATGGGGACAATTTTGTCATCTGCATCGACAATTTTTACCTCTCCTCCAAGGGGGATTCCAATTGCGTCATGATTGAATTTATTAGGCAATGAAACTATGGCACCTGCTGTCGTTTCGGTCAGGCCATATCCGTTGAGCAGCTCCAAGCCGGTTTTTTCTTGCCACTTTGCTTGAATTGCCGGAGGAACTGGCGCCCCAGAGGCCCCACCTATTCTTAAACTTGAAAGATCATAATTATCAAAATCAGGTAAACTCAAAAATGCGATATAAACAGTGGGAGGGGCAAAAAATACAGATACTTTATATTTGTCCATGATCTTGATGTAGCGGGCAGCATCGAATTGAGGCTCCATTATCGTTGTAGCACCTTTATAAAACATGCATATGGTCATCAATAGGTATCCAGAAATATGGAACATGGGGAAAAGGACCAGATTCACATCATTTTCGTCCATACCAAAATTTTCTGCCTGATTCCCTGCATTATAAATAAAATTTCGGTGGGTAAGCATAACGCCTTTGCTTTTACCCGTGGTCCCTGCGGTATACAATAACATCATGGTATCATCAAAATCAAAATCAGACCCATCATCAGTCAAACTTCCTTTCGCCTGTAACAGAGAATTAAAGTTGAAGGTTTCAGAATTTCCGGTCGCTTCAAAATTTGTATTGGATTTATCATTGCCTGATTTTAGGAAACTAAGAAAATCTTCAATACCGGTTACAATGACTTTTTTAATCTTCGTATTTTTTATAACCGATCGGACATTATCAAGAAAAAGATTTAGTGTAATGACCATCTTTATTCCGGAATCAACAAAAATATGACTTAATTCCTCTCCCTTATACATGACATTTGCAGGCACATGGATAGCCCCGAGCCTGTTGGTTGCGAGAAATGCAATAACATGCTGAGGACAATTGGGCAAAACCGCTCCGACACGATCGCCTTTTTTAACACCCAATCCGGATAATGCAACTGCAAAACGTTCGACCATTTCATCTAATTGACGGTATGATATCGGATGATCCATAAAAATTAGTGCGGGCTTTGATGGAAATTTGACCGCATTTTTATGAAACATGTCATACGTTGTCATTGGGTATGTTTTAGGAGTTGGTCTACTTCCCCAGGAAGGGTCGTATTGAACTTTGGAAAGACTCTTGTTTTTTTGCATGATATATCTCCAATCAATAAAAAGATAAACTCGATTGTTCTTTGTAACGAACAGTGTTCGGTATGTCAAGTGTTTTTTTAAAATCTGATTTTTTATAGGCATAGCAGTGACTTGATAATAAAAAGCTGGAATGGTATTGTTTTTCGCACTAAAAATTTAAAATTATAAAGGACTATCTTACAAAATGCCAAAAGCCAGTACACTCAGTAAGCTGAGAAAAAAGGACCGAGAAATCAGGCGCAATCTTGTAATTGATGCTGCTCAAAAAGTTTTTGGGAGAAAAACTTATGATCAAGCCAGCATGAGAGAGATAGCTCGTGAGGCTGGGATGGGAGTCTCCTCTATTTATACATATTTTGAAAACCAAGAAATTTTATTTTTAGAGGCCGTTTTAAGGGAAACAAATGAACTGATTGATGAACTGGAAATTATGGTTTCAAAAGAAAGCAAGATTAGTCTCGAACGATTGATGAGCCATCATCTTGATTTTTATATTGAACATGAAAATCATTGGCGAATGATCACTCATTTTTTCCTTTTTGGAAATATCAGCCCGGAATCTTCTGAACGTTTAAATAACTTCATGAGAAGGCTATTGACTGTTTTTGATACAATTTTTAAAAAGATGAATTATGCTGGGGATGTTCGCATGCTGTCTCATGCATTTTTTACTTGTTTAAACGGCATTTTAATCTCTTATAGAAAATACCCGGGAAGAGAAGATGATGAAATCCGCAGTCACATGAAAAGGGTCGCTGAAATCATCCGCAATATGCTGTTACCTTATGTCGAGGCAAATATTGTTGGTGCCCAAAATGAAAAAAGCAATTGATTCTTTGGGTTGTCCAAGATCTCTGCTGCATCCATAATATTTCCTTTTCAATCACCCCGATGACAGGACCCTCATGAAAATTGGGTGAAACCGCTGGGTTTTATCGGCAGCATGGAGCCGTTCCAGATTGCCCATCTCCGGTACCCGGATACAACGGGCGGCTTGCCGGGGATACGCCCTACATCGCCTTGGCCATGAGGCTCCAGAGAACCCCGGCG
>JASJGP010000058.1:0-2755 GCA_033791485.1 Desulfobacterales bacterium
TTATGGCCAACTCATTATTGAGAGTGCTGCAATCGAAAATATTGACGATGACCTGCTGGATCAAATTTTTGATTTTATGATCAGGGATTTTTCACAATTCGGCCTTGAACTTTATGGAAACGGCTTGTCCACAAATAAGCAACAGGATGCATGTCTAAAAATGATTAAAAGACCAGTTGCTGATAATGAAAAATTTGAAAAGATTTTAAAGAACCAAGTATATGCATTGATTGACACCTATGAAATGAAACCTTAGATATAGTTCAATTAAGCCAGACGTATTGGTGAAATTATACAAAATAAGAGAGGGCGTTTATGCCGAATAATGATATCTTTAATTTACCATGGAAGAATAAGTGGGCCTGGGAAAGTGAACCGCTGAAAACCATCACCCAGCACTTTGTTGATACGACTAAAACCTTTGCTAATGAAGAGGGACAGCTCTTTAATGAACAACTTTATAATGGTGACAGCAATGGCAAACTTTTATGGGGTGAGGTTTATGAAAGAGTTGAAGACTATGCATGCGGGTTGATGAGTATCGGCCTTGGCAAGCAGGAAATGGCCAGCATTATGGCGGCAAGCGGCCCTTACTGGACACACATGGATATGGCCCTGGCCTGTATAAATGCCGTGAGTGTCACTATTTATTCCACCCTTTCTTTAAAAGAGGCTTCCTATATTGTAAATGACTCTGGGAGCAGGTTTTTATTTTTAAGGGGAGACGATGTTTTTGAGAGGATCCTTGCCGGTTTTAATGACATGCCCAAACTGGAAAAAATTATTGTCATGGACCGTGAATACATAAGCAGTGATGAGCGAGTCATGGGTCTGAGTGAACTACAGGCAAAAGGTGTCGAGTGGAAAAAAGACAATAAAAATTACGCTGACTATATTGCTAGGAGAGATGGCGTAACCTTAGATGACATTTACACCATACTTTACACCTCCGGCACAACGGGTCAGGGAAAGGGTGTTATCCTTACGCATCATAATGCTTCTTCAAGGATGCATGGCGTAAGCGAGTTCTTTAACTATTTTGGCATGGGCTTCAAACAGGAATATACAACCCTGTGTTTCCTACCGCTTTCACACATATTTGATCGAGGCTCATGTCAGTTGGCTGCGATAATTTGCGGCGCAACGATTGCTTATGCAGACAGCCCCGGAACCCTTCTCGATGACTTGCAAAAATACAATCCACACTGGATCAACTGTGTACCGAGGCTGTATGAAAAAATCTACATAAAGCTTAACCAATCAATGGGCGAGAGTGGCCTGAAAAGGAAAATGTTCGACTGGGCCCTTAAGGTTGGCGAAGAAGTTTTCGAATATCGCAAAGATCCGGAAACCGGCGCATACAACATGGGACATGCGTTTGATATAATGAGTAAACTCCCTGTGGGACTGAAGCTTAAATACAAACTTGCCGACAAACTCTTTGCAAAGGTCAGGGCCTTGTTCGGGAAAAACTTTATGCATTCATTCTCGGCAAGTGCCTCAATATCAGAAGATCTGCTCAAATTTTTCTATGTTATTGGGATACGGGTAAGCGAGGGGTATGGTTCTACCGAAAGTTTTAATGCCTGCGCCAATACACCCTTAACTGCCTGTAAGCCGGGATATGTAGGGCTTGAGTCCAATGGCAGCAGGGTCAGGATGTCAGCCTTCGGTGAACTGGAGATCTCCGGCGCCGGTATTTTTAGCAACTATCTGAATAAACCGGAAGAGACTGCCGACT
Organism: Desulfobacterales bacterium; assembly: GCA_033791485.1. Classification (GTDB taxonomy): domain Bacteria; phylum Desulfobacterota; class Desulfobacteria; order Desulfobacterales; family JAUWMJ01; genus JAUWMJ01. Next base: position 1,742 of record JASJGP010000058.1, read on the forward strand.
CTTTCACTGAGGATGGCTGGTTTAGAACGGGGGATAAGGTGGAGATAGATGAGTTCGGCTATATAAAAATAGTTGACCGCATTAAGTCAATTATTTGCCTTTCCAATGGTAAAAATATCGCTCCTGCAAAAATAGAGGCGCGCTTTGCAACTAGTGCCTATATTGAACAATTTTTCAGTGTTGGAAATGAACGGAGCGTCATATCCGGCCTTATTGTACCAAACCTTACTTACTTTAAAGAACTGTTTGATGCTCAAGACATTGATTATGATAAGAGCAAGGTTAAAATTGATGAATCTTCAGGTGTGCCAATTGTTTATAAAGTCGGTAACGACTTTCTTGAGAAGGGCAACTTAAAAACACTTATGGCCCAGGAAGTTGAAAATGCCAATAAAGAGCTTGAAAGTTTTGAGCGGGTAAAACAGTATACCGTACTTACTGAAAGATTTACCGAGCAGAATGGAATGATAACACCAACTCAAAAAACCAAGCAAAAGATTATCGTTGAAACATATTCTGATCAAATTGAAAAGATGTACGACCGATAGCGGTGCAGGCCTATTTTCCCCAGCGACCGGAAACCGAAGAGATGGTTTCCGGTCAAAAACAGTGCGGGTAAAGATAAAGGCCTGAAAAAGCATTGGCTTATATTCAAAATTATCGTAAATTTAAGGGTTATCAACAACCTTTTGTGGTGGGATTACTTTCTATTTTAATGTATCAAAATCATGGTAAGACCTTTCCTGTCAACTTGATTGTTCTGGAGTCAAACATACTTTCGGTATCTTGAAGGATTCAGAATTTTGAATTCTCTGGACATAATTAATTAGTCATAACTGCAATCAAGGTCTCATTTTTTTTTATTATCAGTTGATTATCTGTTTGGTGGATGAAATTCTCACCAACCGCAAGATGTTGTGCTTGGCTACAGTTTTAAAACCTCAGGACTTTTAATAATTAGTCTTCCCCTTTAAAATCAGGCCTTGTGGGGCAACATAAATTGACATAGTCTGC
>JASJGP010000059.1:0-3151 GCA_033791485.1 Desulfobacterales bacterium
CCTACAAGAGCCATGCCGACCGACAGATTGGCAGCAAGCATTGATTTTCCTCCCCCCCCCCTTGGAGCCTCACACCGCTATAATCATTTTGATATGTTTACTGATCGTTGAAGCATTAGGTGCTGTTTTCGGTTTCTCAGCATTTATCACTGGAAACGGAATGGGGAGGATAGGTATCGCCTGTTTAACCGGTCGTATTGGAGCCGTATCAGGCTTTGGTGGAAACGTTTCGGTAGGCTTTCCTTCTTGCTCATCCGGACTGGCAAAAAAAGTTTCATTTAAGGATATTTCTTCTTCCTGAAGTTCCCCTGAAGACGCAGGAATTTGAATTTTTTCTTGATTTTCGTCGGAGATCAAAGATGCATCTTCTATCCCATCCGGACTGGCAAAAGAAGTTCCATCTAAGGATATTTCTTCTTCCTGAAGTTCCTCTGAAGGCGCAGGAATTTGAATTTTTTCTTGATTTTCGTCGGAGATCAAAGATGCGCCTCTTAATATCAGATTGGCCCGATCAAATAGGAATTTATCGTCAAATTCTTCACAAGTGGATCGGCCACAATTGGAATCGATTTAGATCAAAAATAGAATGCAATATTAATACCACAAATATTAGATATTCTTTTTCAGCAAATGATTATAGGAGGTTATAAGGATGTGTCGATATGAATTGGGTAGATTGAAAGTCAAAAATTTGACAATGGGTAAGAATTAGCGGCAAATGGTAATAAGATATCCTGGGAAGTCCCTGCCTAACATTTTAAAGTTTTTATTAAAATTGCCGATATTAATAATAATTTGATGAATCAAAACTATCAACCAGCACGATATGTAAACTAAAATGAAATAATTCAGTATGCTCATTTTACACACTTATAATGTGACCGATGAAGATATGACAGGACGGCTTTACAGTCCAAAGGCTGGCAAATATGTGAAGTTAACGGTTGCTGATACAGGCATAGGAATGGAGGTTAAACTGTCGAATCATGAGCCCGACTAATTTCCAAAATCTAACTTTTAGAACACTGAAAAAAAGCAGCCCCAAAACCAAACAGGATCAGAAATTTAGTTTCACAGAATTGGCTGCCATACAGGATAGGCACGCCCTTGCCCGAAGTACTGATGAAAAAAGCAAGACCAGCAGCAACAGTAATAACCGCAAGGACCTTTATGACGAGGCCTGCATATATCTAAACCAGGTGCTGAATGCAGTAAAAAACCGCCAAAGCTTCGCACTGGACCCGGGATTTCAGATATTGGATAAAATTGCAGAATTTGATCACCGCCAAGATGAGCTTTTTATTATGTCCATTCATCTGGATGATCGATTGAAGTTTGTTGTTCACCACAGCGTTAATGTTGCGATTTATGCCCTTAAAATGGCAGAGGATCTTGGATTTAGTAAAAAACACAAATTGGAAGTCGCCATGGCGGCCCTGCTGCATGATGTCGGTATGGCGGATATTCCGGACAAGATAACGTACAAGCATGAGAAACTCAGCCAGCAAGAAGAAAAGATCCTTAGAGAAAGTCCGAATCACAGCTGCGAAATTCTGCGGTCCTTTGGTGATGGGTTTGGGTATCTGGCGGAAAGTGCTGCTCAAGTCTATGAAAGAGTCGATGGAACAGGATATCCTATGGCTTTAAAAGGAGAAGAAATTCATGAGTACGCCCAAATTATCGGAATTTTAGATATGTATGAGGCGCTTATCCATTCTCGGCCTTATAGAGAGAGACTGACCTATTTTACTGCGGTAAAAGAGATTATCAATACCTGTAAAAATCAATTTCAGCGCAAACACCTTAAATCGCTGTTGAGTATATTTACCGCCTTTCCGATTTACAGCTTTGTACGGCTGAATTCGAACGCCATCGGAAAGGTAATCGAAACCTATCCGCAACAACCCATGCGACCGAAACTGCAAATCATATTCGATTCACAGAGGCGGAAGGTTTTAACCAAACGAATTATTGTTTTGCCGGATAACCCGCTTTTGAATATCGTCGATTCGGTTTCTGAAAGCGAAATTCAGGAACTGTCGCAGTCTCAACCGGTGTGAGAAGATAAGCCTCCCATATTAAAGCAGTGCTCTCGTCACTAAGCCAGATTCGATTGGGGTCGGGCCACGTTAAGAGATTGACATTACATAACAAGTGGCCTAAAAGTAGACCGATTTAAGTCTTAGCCGGCCCATTTCAGGGCGAAAATCAGCCTTCTAAGAAAAGGATGTTTAAATGGCACGCGCAAAAAGGCATTTTCTGCCCGGACATGTCTGGCATTTAACTCACCGATGCCATAAGAAAGAGTTTCTATTAAAGCTTGTTAAAGACAGGCAAAGATGGCTTTATTGGCTGTTTCAGGCTAAAAAGCGTTATGGACTCCAGATATTGAATTACATGGTGACTTCGAACCATGTACACCTTCTTGTCCTAGACGGTGGTGGGCGAGATACTATTCCCAGGTCTATTCAGCTGATAGCCGGAAGAACAGGGCAGGAATATAATCAGCGCAAAAACCGCAATGGTGCCTTCTGGGAAGATCGGTATCATGCCACCGCCGTGCAAACAAATGAGCATTTAATCAAATGCATTATCTACATTGATTTAAACATGGTCCGCGCAGGCGTAGCAAAATATCCGCAGGAATGGATTCATAGCGGCTATAATGAAACCCAGAGACCCCGCAAACGATATGGCATAATTGATTTCAAAAACCTCATGGCATTACTACAGGTTGAAAATCTTGCTGACTTGAAAGAGGCCCATCGAAAATGGATAGAAGAAGCTTTAAAAAAATCAAAGGTAATTCGTGAAACCAAGTGGACCCAAAGCATCGCCGTTGGAGATAGGTCGTTTCTAGAGCAAATCAAAGATCGCCTTGGAATTCGGGCTAAAGGCCGTAAAATTCATGGAAGCGAAGATGAGTATCAGCTGCGTGAATGCCAGACCGACTATGGCGGTTGGCAGGATTTGGATGATGAAAATACATTCGGTTGGAATTTAGCCAATTAAATAGCAAATAACAATCCTCCATTCTTAGAATGCCCGTTTTACCCCCAAAATAACAGCGCTAAGCTTGAAAATCGATGCCTTTTTTCGCTCTTTCCTAAAATTTTCAATCGCTTACCATGGCCCGACCCCCCTAAACATC